>NZ_CEVWQM010000001.1:0-212733 GCF_982386235.1 Desulfotomaculum sp.
TACATTGATAAATATAGAAGTTCAGGTCAATAACCCATACCATATAGAGAAACGAACTCTTTTCTATTGGGCAGGGTTATACCATGGGCAACTGACCAGCGGACAGAATTTTACTGGTCTTAGAAAAACCATCACAATTAATATTTTAGGCTTTTATTGGGATAAGAATAAGAGAAAGGACAAATACCAACACACCTTCCGACTCCGGGAAGACCAGACCGGAGAATTGCTTATCGAAGATATAGAAATCCACCTGCTGGAACTTCCAAAGATAACCAACCTAAGACAGAAGCCCAAAGATTCATTAGAAGAATGGCTGATGTATTTTAACAATCTTGAGGGAGAAGAAATGGAGGAGATTGCTATGGCTAACCCTGGCATCCGCAAAGCGATGACGATTGAAGAAATCTTCTTTAAGAATAAGAAAGAGCGTAGGTTATACGAACTAAGGGAGAAAGCAGCCAGAGATGAAATCTCTATGGTAGTTGGTGCTAAGGAAGAAGGTAAAGCAGAAGGATTGGCAGAGGGGAAGGCAATGGCGCAGGATGCCATTTGTATGTACCTCGATGCTAAATTTGTTGATGCGTCTACTAGTCTCCAGGAAAAAATAAAGGGCATCAATAATTTGGCTGTATTGGATAAAATAATAAAGAAAATCTACAAAACCGACCGCATGGAAGAAGCTGCAGATATAATTCAGGATGCAATAAAAGATACCCAATAAACCTCTACTTCTGTTTAAAGCAATGTGTTTTTACCAATCCTCTTAAGTAGTACCTAATTATCTGATATAATTTGTAGAAAAGTAGTATGGAAAGAAGTGAGTTCTTTGGCGGAAATAAAAGCTATCAACCGTACAAACGACTACGCTTTTAGGAGGATACTCGGATCGGAAGAAGATAAAGAAGCTAAAAAGGAAGCCGCAAAATAGCTTAGAGGAATGGCTACTCTATTTAAATAATATTCAGGGAGAAGAAATGGAGGAAATTGCCATGGGAAACCCCGGAATTCGCAAAGCTATGACGATTGAACAGATTTTCTTCAAGAACCAAAAAGAACGCAGGCTGTATGAGCTTAGAGAAAAAGCCGCTAGGGATGAACTATCCATGATAGTTGGTGCCAAGGCTGAAGGTAAAGCTGAAGGTAAAATGGAAGGAAGAACCGAGGGTATGGTGGATTCCATTTGTAAATACCTTGATGCTAGATTTAAGGATCAGTCTCTAAGTCTACAATCGGAAGTAAAAAAATTAATGACTTGAATATTTTGGATAAAATCATTAATAAAATCTATATTGCTAATAGTTTTGATGAGGCATTAAGTATAGTAAAGGAGGCAATGAAAAATTAAAAAAGTTTTAGTTTTCGTTGAATGTCCTCAACTGAACAGCAGCCTTTTGCCAGTTCCTTCACTAATAAAGAAGAGTTTCGGTACCCCCAAAATTCGACAAAGATGGAGTCTTTTCTAGGTTTGTTAGACAACTGGGACTTTAACAATAACAAAGAGTGTTAATTGAAACGATAGGAGGCGCTGTTCATGGATATTGCAGCATTATCCATAATTAAGAATCAAGCTCAGCTACAGCAGGATGTTGGTGTTTCAGTTTTGAAGAAGGCGCTAAACACAGCTGAACAAAACAGCAACCTGTTAACCAAGATGATGGATAATAGTGAGAATACAATTCCCCAGGAAGCATTTGGTTACCTGGGGAATAATATAGATGACTATGCATAATTGTTGCCACCCGAGTAGAATGGCGGTAAAGAAACTCAAGTTTTTTCACCTCTCAGTTTTACTTTATCAAAATGATACCCCTTATAAGTACTTAGTATAGCAAGTGGTGTTACTTTCTGAAGGCGCTTTCTTTAATGAAGAACTTTGATCCTAGAGAAAAGCGGTACCCCCGGGTACCCCCCAAAAAAATTTCCTAAAATTCGAGATTTGCCCCCACGGCCCCAGGAGAAATTGAGAAAAAGCGGGGTCAGGTTTGCGTTATTGCAAAATTAAAACACAATAACGCAAGCCTGACCCCGCTTTTTTGTCTCTTTTATTGAATACCTACTAATAGATAAACTCCTTGGCTGATATCGTGAACAGCTATGTCAGTAAATCCCTGTTGTATTAGGTTATCCTGTAAGGTTTCTGGTTTTAGACGATGATCTAGGGGGGGACCCATTTCGATGAAGGTTTGGTTCCACTCCACAATACCAATCCTGCCACCATGGCGAAGCACTCGGCTGCACTCAGCTAGCAATTGTGCTAGATCAGGCACTTCATGGGCAACCATACCTAATATAACACAATCTACACTGGCAGAGGGAAGTGCAATTTTGTCAGGGTAGGTTAAAACCCAAGCGATATTATAAAGATTTTCTTGCTTAGCCCGGGTTAAGGCTTCCACCAACATGTCCGCCTGGATGTCCAGGCCATAGACAAATCCCCCAGCACCCACCGTATGGGCCGCCGGCAGTGTCAGGAAACCAATACCACAGCCCATATCCAGAACTACTTCCCCTGCTTTGACCCCTAAATAGGAGAATACCTTGTTCTGTGGTATCAGTTCCTTTCTTCGAGGGTCATCTAATTTAGCCTTTTTCTTGGCATCAAATATGTGGGACAATTCATTTCACCGCCTTAATATCAATGTGGTGTTTTATTATAATTTGCTCATATCCTTTAAACGAAAGATCATGATTGGTTTCATTTGTGGATTAGTCATCCAATACTCCCGGACTCCGTATTTTTCGTAGAGATGCAGCTTTTTTACATAATCCCTAGAAGGGGGGATTAGCTACTACAGGAAGTTGTTGTTGCTGTTTTGTGACATCTGCAATAGTTTGTTCGTAAATATTTTAAAATCTCCCAAATGATATTCAATAATTTTTTGTATTATGTTTCGATTAATAGTCTGGTAATCATATACTGCGATATTGCGAAAACCAACCATTGCTTTTAATCTTTCAGCTAGTTCCTTTTCTATAATATTATACTGGCACAGTAGATCAAAGGCCTGGCGACTACTCTGGGGAATGCCTAAGTTTTTTTCCGCAACTATATGCATGGCCAGATCAATAGCTGCTTCACAGGCACGTTGCAGGTTCAAGATAATGGAATCTTGCTTGGTATAGTTGTACAGATTTTGCACATCCCCCTGATATTCTTCATTAATTCGATCCAGGCAACGCTTCATAACCTGTGACTTATTTATTATCACATCATTAATCATAGATGGTGCCTCTTTCCATTAACTTATCAAAAATGCATTGACGTTTCTCATTTAGACGGGCATATTTTTTTAAAGCAAGCATGTAAAATTGCATTCTTTTCCTTTCGTCTTCACAGTAAATAACTCTTCCTGAACTGATTACCTGGGTTTGAAACACGGTTGATGCCTTATTTAAATCCACCAAGTCTACGTCTCTTCCTATCCTATCAGCAAGGTTCTGGCCATACATAAATATTTCATAGTCACTAAAGTGTTGGTCACTTAAAAAAGCAATATCGATATCACTGTTCTCCCTCAGATTTCCTTTTACCACTGAGCCAAAAAGGACAATTAAATAGGGTGAAATTTTTTCCTGCAAGTATTGTATGATAACGGATAAAATTTTATCGTCAATTAACATAAGGTTGCTTATAATAACCACCCGCCTTGTTACGTGCGCCGTTGATAGATTGTTATCGCTAAAACCGACTTAGTATTAAATTGTATACTTCTCTAAAAAGATAAAATTTCCTACTAACTTTTTGCTCAGGGGAGGAATCGCAAGCCCTTTGGGACTTCTAGTTCCCCCAGAAGGGGATGGCCCCTGCTTACGTTGCCGCTTTAGTATCAGAATAAATTTGACCCTGCTAAAAGATGGCAGGGTCATAGAAATTGGTTAAACTCTAAATTTTTCAACTGAGACTTGGAGGTTTTGGGCGATACTTGCTAATTCCTGGACGGCACTTACCATCTGTTCGGTGGTAGAGGCTATTTGTTCCGAAGTAGCAGATAGCTGGGAAGTTCCCATTGAAGCATGTTTTATATCCGTACTAATCTTTTCTATCATAGAAACATTTGTATTCATGACAGTAATAATATTAGTGATTGATACCCCGGCCTGTTCAGCTAGGTTTACACCGTCGGAGATGGCTTTCATGGTTCTGCTGGTATTGTTAACAGATTCATCTACTGTATTTGTTGAATCTTTGATTAGATTCCCTATTTCTTTGGCAGCTGTACTCGATTGCTCTGCAAGTTTTCTAACCTCTTCTGCTACAACAGCAAAGCCCCGCCCGTGTTCTCCTGCGCGTGCAGCTTCAATAGCGGCATTTAAGGCCAGTAAATTAGTTTGATCTGCAATCCGAGTGATGGTATCCGTGATACTTCCTATTTTAATTGAGATCTCCCCCAAGAAATCCATACTCTTGCTTGTTTCGCTAGCAACCTGAGCAATCCCATTAATCATATGAATCGTGTCATTGACAGAGACATTTCCCTCTTGAGCCAGTTCATACATTTTTTTAGATTCATTCAGGGTTTGGTTAGACAAATCCATGGCCTGTTCAGACATAGCTGCAACCTCATTTGTTGTACTGGCTGCTTCTTGGGTAGAAGCACTTATCTCCTGACTACTGGCCGCAAGTTCCTGACTGTGGGCCGCTATACTAGTTCCGTAACCAACTATTTCGCCAATTAAAAACCTTAGGTTTTCAGACATCTTGTTAAAGGAATTACCAAGATCACCAAGTTCATCACCAGAATTAATAACAACCGATTTAGTAAAATCTCCGTTGGCCATGTTATCCGCAATTTGTGATAATTGAACAACTGGGACTTTAATGCTCCTGATTATTAACAAGCCTAGGAATATTGCTATAATTACAGACAATATCATGGCGCTGATAGCCATAACGCTAGCATTTTTCATAGAGGTATCAATTTGGCTAGTCTCTTGTTTAATTAAACGATCATTGCCTTCAATGAGGGTATTTAGTGATTCGGTTAACCGTGTAGTAACTGGTACTAATTCCCCAGCTAGACTAGTAATTTTAGCATCGTAAAGCTCATTGGCAATGTCATCTTTTGTTTCAAAAGTTTCATACCATTTCTCCACCAATAAGATGTACTCTTCGGTAATCCTTTTATCATAAGCATTAAGATCTTTAATTATTTGGGTAATCTTGTTTGCGTTTGCTTGTTCAGCAATGATGAGAAGTTCTTCCAAATGCCCCTTTGTTTTCTGAATTTCCGTTTGGTATAAATCGATATATTTATCCTCACCATAAGCATAATACCCTCTGAATGAAGCGATCGCCATACCAAAATCACCTTTGGCTTCTCGAAGCAAATCAATTCTCTGATTATACAGTTCTATTTTGTCTGAGTTTTTAGAAATCGTATTCAATGTATAAATTGAATTGGCTCCAATACTAACAAGAATACATAGAATTACCCCAAAACATAACGTTATTTTTGTACCTAGCTTTAAATTCTTAAAAATGCCCATAAACTTACCCCCATAATTTTAAAATATTTAAGATGTACTTTATGGAAATTACTTACTTTTGGATTTTATGACCCTTAGTATGGATGCGTATATATTATATTTTTATTCTTTATTTTTTATATCACGTTATTTGTCGAATATGAATTACTTTTGTATGACTTTTTGATTAAGAAGATGAGAAGGGATTAATTAGCAATTCTTCTGCCTTTCCCAGAGAAGCTACCTCCACAATGCTTAAAACAGGCAAGCCGACCATGTTGCTTTTTAATTTCAAATCGGTTGCCTGCTATAAATTATTAAAGAAAATTACTTAGTTGCCGATAAATAAAGTAGAGTTTCACGGGAAGGTGGTAGATGAGATGTCTTCTTCTATGAGAATCGGCGGCTTAGCCTCCGGCATGGATGTTGATCAAATTGTAAGGGACTTGATGAAAGTCCAGAACATGAAAATGGATAAATTGCTGCAAGAGAAGCAGGTCTTGGAGTGGCAGCAAGAGGACTATAGAACCATTAATTCAACCTTTCGCAGCTTTCGTGATAATAATCTTTTCAACATGAAGCTACAATCAACTTTCCTGGCCAGAACCGCTAGCTCATCGAATGAAAATTCCGTCAAAGCGACGGCCAGTTCCTTGGCCCATGAGGGAACCCATCGCATTACGGTCAATCATCTGGCGGAAAGTGCCTCTTTAACCAGCAGTTCCAAAATAGGCTCGAAGGAAAACCTTGCCACCTTAAATGGCCAATTTGACACGAATTATACAGAAGGTTTGGAATTTGTGGTTAACGATGTGGTCTTTAAGCTGGACCCAAAAACGGAAAGCATGTATGATCTGGTAGGGCGAATTAATAACCATACTTCTGCAGGGGTGTCTCTAAATACCACCCAGCGGGCCTCTGCCACGGAAAAGCAAGTGCAAACCCTAAAGCTTGCTGACAGTGCCCTGGCAGAGGGGTTAACCATTACCATTGGTGATAAAACAGTGGCCCTTTGGAATAAGGCAAATTCTAGCTATGAATCGGAAAGCCTGGCAAAGTCATACCTTGAGGCAGATATCTTGTATGATATTTCCGACCCTGCCTTTAAAACTGGGGATGCGATTATTTCAGATATTATTGATAAGATTAAACCGGAAGGAGCAACCCTGACCAAAAGTGGTGCCGGAGAGTTAGTTATTACATCCAATGAACCGGATGAGACAAAGGCAGTGACAGCTAAGGTTTCAGGGGGGAAAAGCTGGGATGTTCGGGCCTCCTATGATAACACCATTGATCGCTTTTTCCTGTTTACCAATAAAACCGGTGAAGATCAAGGGTTGGAAGTGGTAAATAACACTCTAGCTCAGAAGTTAAAGCTGACGGATGAAGATACCCCGGCAATCAATGCCATATCCAATGGCAGAAACGCCGATGTGGTAATTGATAACGTACAAATTACCGAATACAAAACCAACGAGTTTACCCTAAATGGTGTTACCTATACACTGCAAAATGCAGACCCCAGTGCTACCACTATGATCAAGGTGCAAACCGACAATGATGCGGTATACAATAGCATCAAGGGATTTGTCGATGAATACAATAAACTTATCGAAACCATTGATAACAAACTATCCGAAAAACGTTATAAAGCATATACCTGGCCCCTCACAGATGTTCAACGGGAAAAGTTAACAGATAGCCAGATTGACCAATGGAAGGAAAATGCCCGCAGTGGTATGCTGCGCAACGATACGACTCTACAGGATGTTCGGGATAAACTAAGGGCTACCATGGTTGGCTTATCAAAGCTAGGTATTGTCACTACGGCGGACTATATGTCCAGTAAGGTGGAAATAAGGGAAGATACCTTAAAAAAGGCGATCCAAAATGACCTGCAGGGAGTTATGAATGTATTTACTGGTTCTAATGGTGTGGCCCAGAGACTTTCAGATCATGTCACTGCTGGTATAGATACCATTATTGATAAAGCCGGGGCCCACGGTAGTAAAATAGATGAGAGTTATATAGGCAAACGCATTGACCATGTCAATGATGATATCAAAACTTGGGAAACCCGTCTCAAGCAAATAGAGGACCGTTATTGGCGGCAGTTTTCTGCCATGGAAAAGGCAATCAATCAGTTAAACCAACAAAATGCCTGGCTGATGCAGCAATTCGGGGGCGGCCAATAAGCCGAGGAAAACACAGGGGGACGGTTCTTTTGTGTCGTTTTCAACGACACAAAAGAACCGTCCCCCTGTGTTTTTGTTTTCTGTGGCGACACTCCGGTTTATTTTTGGTCACCTTTAATTAATTGAGCCAGATCAAAAATCGCAGACCGAGGAGAAGCAGCACTTTTATTTTCCTGTTCAACTGCCTTTAATAATTCGCTGCGAATAATTTGGATATTTTTGGGTGCATCGATACCGATTTTAATGGTATCCCCACTAATTTCCACTACCGTAATGGTGATGTTGTCACCAATACGGATGGAATCGTTCTTTTTTCTGGATAGAATTAACATTATTTTGCCACCGTCCCTTGCAATAAATTTTTCAGGGACGCTCGAATATTATGGACAGTATCATTTAAAACCACCTGTGCACCTTTTCCCAGGGCAGTATTAATAATAATCGGTGCTTGTAGGTTGACAGTGGACTGTTCCAGGCCACCGTTAATGGTAACGATGTTGAAAACAGCAACCTCTGACAAGTGCTTTATTGTCAGTTCCTCTTGGATGGTTGCCGGTAAAACAAATTCATAACCCTTTGTGTAATGAAAAGGGTTGATGCAGAGAAAACAGATGTCCGGTTCTTCATGGGATTGCAAGTAGTATAGTTCTGTTCCTTCAAAGGCATGACTCAAGCTAAATTGGCGCAGGTTTTCAAAACCCGGCAGACCCTGGGCAAAGGTGATCCTTGTCGATTGCTCCAAAATAAAAGCCTCCTTGCAAAAACTGAAAGGTTTTCTTTCTAATGTACCATAAATACACTCAAGAAACTTGAGAAACAACCGAAAAAAGCTATAGAAAACCAGTGTTGTAAGGAACATTCTGATAGCTGATTGAAAGAGGATGGAGGTAAAGCAATGATTGCCAAAGATCCCTATAAAAATTACCAGCAAAATGCCATTATGAGTGCTGGTCCCGAGGAGTTAACCACAATGCTTTATAATAGGCTGGTGAAGGATCTAAAGCTGGCTCAGGGATACATAACCAAAAAGGATATCCAGTTAGCCCATAATTCCATTACCCATGCCCAGGAAATAGTAAACCACCTCATGAATACCCTGGACACCAGTATGGAAGTGGGAAAAAACCTAGAGCTAATGTATGACTATATGAGTCGCAGGCTGGTGGAAGGGAACCTAAAAAAGGATCATGAGATTCTTCAGGAAGTTACCGGATTTGCTGAGGAGCTCCGAGACACCTGGATACAGGCCGTGAAACAAGTAAAATCAGGTGTTTCCCTTGGCTAGCAAAACACTTGAAGCCTTTTACCAAAATAAAAAAAGTTTAGTCCAAAGTATATGGAGGGTCACCGACGAGATGTCCGGTGCGATTGGTGATGACGAAGTAAATGATTTAGATGCGTTACTAACGAGGCGTCAGGAACTGATGGGTCAGGTTGATGAACTTGACCAGCAGATTAGCTTGTTTGCAACACCAGAGAGTAAGCAGATTCAAGACCTAAAGCTTCAGATCCAAGGGATCCTCCAAGAGATCATCGCGCTTGATGCACAACACAAAGAGAACATAACAAAAGCACAGGCCCTTATCAAAGGGAAAATAAAAGATGTAATGAATCGTAAGGTTATCCAACAAGCTTATTATCCACACCAAAGGCAAAGCAATGGCTACTTTATAGATAATAAAAAATAGAATATAAGGGGGAGAAAAATGATAGAGGGTTTGGGTGGGGTTACAGGTTTACCAATTGGCTATCCTCAGCAGTCTGCTTTAAGGGAAGATGCCCCCCAAAAAATAGATAAAGTGGAAGGGGAGCCAGGAAGGGATTTCCAAGACCCTTCAGAAACAGGAGAAAAGTCAGGGGAATTTAATAAGGGCCAGGCAGAACAGGCCATAGATAAGCTAAACCAAACCATGGAGACTTACAATACGGAATTGCGTTTTAAACTGCATGAAAAAAGCGGGGAATATATTGTCAAAATTATTAACCCTAAGGATCAATCTGTAATTCGTGAAATACCCCCGGAAAGAGTATTAAACATGGTAGCCTATTTTAAAAAAGTGCTTGGTTTAGTAGTGGATAAGTTTGCCTAGGGAGTGTTGTCCAGTCCATCCTGAGCGATAGCGAAGGATCTTATTAAGTAGAATCAAGCCTTAAAATCCTTCGCTGTCGCTCGGGATGATAAAGGCACGAAATGACTCAAAGGGAGTATCGCCTACTGTTCCAAGTAGCTTTGATACTCCCTTTAATTTTCAGTTGTTTAAATGAAACAATCCATCTTATAATAATAGTTGCTAAAATCTGCAAAGGGGTTTAGTTGATGGAAAAAAGAATGAAAATCGTCAAAGAGTTTGAAGAGGCCTTTGCCCATGTCATAGGTGCTAAGTATGCTGTGGCGGTAGCCAATGGCACTGCTGCTCTACATGCGGCCCTTTATGCTGCTGGGGTAAGTCATAAAGATGAGGTTATCTTATCCCCCAATGCTCATCCAGAAGTGGCTCACGCCATTCGCTATTTAGACGCTGTGCCTACCTACACCGATATCGACCAACAAACCGGGCTGCTGGATCCCGAAGCAGTTCGTTGGCGTATTTCGGATAAAACCAAGGCGATTATTGCTACCCATTACGCGGGACAACCCTGTGCCATGGTTGAATTGGAAAAAATTATTCAAGAGAAGGAAATTGTCATCATCGAAGATGCATCCCAAGCCCTGGGTGCAACCTATGGCGGCAGGAAAGTAGGAACAGTTAGCCCACTAACAGTATTTGATTTTTCCTATGCTCAGGGGGTTTACACCGAACTGGGCGGTATGGTAACGACCCATTCCCAAGAGTATTACCGCTGGCTGACCTTATTTCGTGATACCGGCCTAATGCTTGACCAAGCTGAATGGATAAAAAATGAAGGCCCCTGGCATTACGAAGCCCAGGAAATAGGCTTTAATTACCAAATGACCAGCCTGCAAGCGGCCATGGGTCTCCCGAAACTTGCAAAAATTGATCAGATGCAGGCCCAGCGAAGGGAAATTGCAAAGAAATACTTTGCCGGGCTGGCAGAACTTTCAGGGCTGGAGTTGCCCAAGAAGGAAGCGGCAGGGGATGCTGCCTGGTATTCTTTCCCCGTGCTTTTAAAGGGAGAGCAGCTTATCAACAGGCGACGGGAGATTGTTGAGCGGTTAATTCAGCAGGGTGTTCCTGCCAGTGTTCAATTCTACCCTATTTATTTGCACCCTATTTATCTGTGGCAGGGGCACCCGGATGTCTGCACCATCGAAGGCCCTCTTTGTCCAAGGGCCGAAGATTTTTACCGGCGGGTGATTAATTTACCGGTACGATCGAAAATTGACGAAGAAAGCATTAAAAAAATTGTTGAAATAGTTAACGGAACGTAGGAAAATATTACCAAAATAATTAGACGCTAGTCCTAGTTAATACTGGACCAAAGTCGTATAAATAAGCATAGACAAGTTAGCTTGTTTTCAAATAAAATAATGTGTAAGTACATTTCGACGATAAATAACATTAATCTAGAAAAGTACAAAAAGGAAACAACTATTACGTCTGTGCTTTTATACAGACGTTTTATGATTTCCCCACAAAAATACATTAAAAAAACATTACAAATTATCATTGGGTAAAGGGGTTTGTGGTAAAATTGTCGAATTTTTACAAGGTTAGATAATTTATGCTATTTTAAACATCAATATAGGTCTATTTACCTATGATATCGCAATCAATCTTTAGGAAAGTTTTAATAAAAATAAGGGTGATTTTGATGAATATATTCGATACCACGATGTTTACTGTGCTGCAGAAGGGTTTGGATGCAACTGCTTTGCGCCAGAGGGTGATTGCCAATAATGTTGCGAATATTAACACGCCGGGTTTTAAAAAATCCTATGTCAGCTTTGAGGATCAGTTGCAGATGGCCATAGGAAAAACCGGTGCGCCACTAAAGGGAACACATCCTTTGCATATCGGAGTAGTAGGCCCTGAAATAAAGCCCGAGGTAAAGCAGGTAAAAGAAACAACCATGCGTTTTGATGGCAATAATGTGGACATTGATGAAGAAATGGTCAATCTAGCCGCCACTACCATTCAACATGATGTCATTGCGCAGGGGCTTATTGATCGCTTCAGTCTATTAGGGACTGTTATTGGAGGTAGGAGGTAGGGACGATGGGATTATTTGATACCTTTGGTATCAGTGCTTCGGGTATGACTTCTGAACGGCTGAGATTGGATTTGATTTCCAATAATATTGCCAATATGAATATGGCCAGTCGGCCCAATGACCCAAACAGTCAGGTTTACCGCCGGAAGGTACCGCTTTTTGCCGAACAACTCCGGCAGACCTTCCAGGCCAACGGGCTGGAACCGAAGGGGGTCGGTGTCAGGGTAAAGGCCATTGTAGCGGACTCTGCTCCGCCGCGTATTGTCAATGACCCCAGTCACCCACTGGCTGATGAGCAGGGGAATGTAGCCTATCCCAATATCAACATTGTAAATGAAATGATTGATATGATTACGGCCAGTCGAACTTACGAAGCAAACGTTACCGCTTTAAATGCGGCCAAAAGCATGGCCCTCAAAGCTTTAGAAATCTCCCGGGGTTAGGAGGCGTAACCGATGAATATTTTGCCTGTACCCATGACTTTGCCGGTGTCTGAGACAAGTACTAATAACAAGTACGCAGGGGAAGTTGGTTTTGGGGAGGTATTAGATAAGGCCATAGAAAAATTAAATGATGTTCAAATCAAGGCCGATGAAGTGACCCAAAGGTTTCTGGTGGGGGAAATTCAGGATATCCATCAGGTAACAGGGGCCATGCAGGAAGCAAAATTGACCATGCAGTTGGCCGTGGAAGTAAGAAATAAGATCGTAGAAGCTTATCAAGAAATATCTAGAATGCAATTGTAATCTGCTTTGAGGTGGTTTTGTGAATGTTAAGGACCTGCTGGATAAACTTAAACAGCGTTGGCAGGAAACAAGTCAAAACAGAAAAGTATTAGTCATCCTGGTCAGTGCGGTAATTCTGGCGGGTCTGGTCTACTTAACAACAAGCTTGGCAAAGCCTGATTATGCGCTTCTGCTAGGGGATCTGGAACCCAAGGATGCCGGAAACATTGTTGCCCAACTGGAAAGCGAGAAGATTCCCTACCAGTTGACCAATCAAGGTACAACCATCCTGGTGCCCCAGGGCCAAGTGGATGAAATAAGGGTGAAGTTGGCCAGTGATGGTGTGTTAACAGGTGTGGGAAGTGGCTTTGAGCTTTTTGACAAAAGTAAATTTGGTGAAACGGACTTTGAACAGCAGATATCTTTCCAAAGGGCCCTGCAGGAAGAATTAAAGCGCACCATTACGAAGGTAGAGGGAGTCGATCAAGCCAGGGTTCATTTGGTACTGCCTAAAAAAAGTGTTTTTATTGATGATGAGGGCACGGCCTCAGCCTCTGTGGTAATTAAATTAAAGCCCGGTGCCAAATTAAAACCGGAACAGGTGAAGGGTCTCAATGATTTGATTATCGGCAGTGTCGAAGGCTTACAAACCGACCATGTACATATTATTGATACCGAGGGTCATGTCTTAAATGATTTTCTCAAGGATTCTGTCGGTATAGCGGGTGCTGGTTATTCAGGTACCGTTCTGGAAAAGCAGCAGCAGATTCGCCGAGCCTACGAAAAGGAACTGGAAAACCGGGTACAAAATATGCTGGCCAAGGTTTTTGGGCCAAACAAAGCAGTGGCCATGGTTACTGCTGAAATGGACTTTAACCAGCAACAAACCAATACCACCGAGGTTTTGCCAGGACCTATTGTTAGTGAGCGAAGCATCAGCGAAGAAGGTACCGGCAGCAGTGGCGGTGGTGTTCCAGGTTCCACGACACAAATGCCCGGTCAAAGTATTCCTGGGGAATATGCCACTGGTCAAGACAGCTATACCAAGACAGACGATATAAGAAATTACCAGCATGGCTCCATGACCCAGTCTGTGGTGCAGACTCCCGGCGGGGTAATCAGGCTTTCCACTGCCGTGGTTTTAGATGAATCGGTAACAAATTTGGATCAGGAAAAGATCCAACAACTAGTCACTGCGGCCATTGGCTTTGACGAACAGAGGGGCGATCAAATTATGGTTTCCGCCATGCCCTTTGACCACAGCCAGTATGATTTTCCTGAAGAACAACAACCGGATAATACCCAAAAGGAAAAAGAACTTTTATATATGACCATAGCAGCGGCTGTGGGAGGACTGCTAATCCTCCTGTTGCTCATTGCTTATTGGTTGCGCCGTCGCCGTAAAAAGAAGGCTCAAGCTGAGTCAATCGTTGTAGAAACGCCGCCAGTGATACCTGTTGGGACGATACAACCGGAGGAAGAGGAAGAACCGAAGTGGGAAATTCCCTTGCCGAAGGACAAACAAAAACAACTAAAAGAATTGGCCGAGGATCGGCCCAAGGATATTGCTGCTGTATTAAAAGTATGGCTTAGGGAATAGGTGAAGAGAAGTCATGAGTCAATATGAAAAACTTACTGGGGAACAAAAGGCGGCTATATTACTTATCTCCCTTGGGGCAGACGTTTCATCTAGATTGCTAAGACATGAGTTTTCCGAAGACGAGGTTGAGAAAATTACCGGTGCTATTGCAGAAATGGATAAAGTGCCGAATGAAATTCAAAAACAAGTGGTAGAAGAGTTTGTTCAGTTAATTCAAGCCCGTGATTATTTGCTTAACGGTGGTGTGAATTATGCCAAGGAACTGCTGGAAAAGACCTATGGCCATGAAAAGGGTACAGAAATCCTGGAAAGAATCAGCTCCACCATGCAGTCTGTTCCCTTTGGTTCCTTGCGCAAAACAGACCCCAGACATATTTTGAGTTTTTTACGGGAAGAGCATCCGCAGACCATTGCCTTTGTGCTTTCCTATCTGAAGCCAGACCAGGCGGCGGTTATCTTGGCTGAGTTGGGTTCTGAGTTGCAGAGCGAAGTTGCCCGCAGAGTGGCCATCTTAGATAGAATATCTCCGGATGTGGCCAAAGAGGTGGAGAAGGTTCTGGAAAAGAAACTTGCCTCAGTGGCCCAGCATGAAGAGACGGTGGTGGGCGGTGTGCAGTGTCTGGTCAATATCTTGAACCGAGTGGACCGGGCCACGGAGAAAACGATCTTCGAGGATTTAGAACAGGCTGACCCGATTCTTGGTGAAGAGGTGCGCCGTTTAATGTTTATCTTTGAAGATGTTGTTAAACTACACGATGTTTCAATTCAAAAGGTATTGCGTGAAGTAGACAACAAAGATCTGGCACTGGCTATGAAGGGTTCCAACCAGGAGGTAAACAACCGCATTTACAAAAACATGTCCAAACGTGCCGCAGATATGCTCAAGGATGAGATTAGCTATATGGGGCCAGTGCGTTTGAAAGAGGTTGAAGAGGCTCAACAGCGGATCGTCAATGTAATTAGACGTCTGGAAGAAGCGGGTGAGATTGTAATTTCCCGGGGTGGGGAGGATGCTATCCTTGTTTAAGGTTATTAAAAGTGCAGCGGTGGAAGAACAAGGTCAGTTGATACCCCTAAAAATACTGGCACCACCCCCTGTGAAGGAAGCAGTTCTGTCCCCGGAAGAACTTCTTTCCACTGCCAGGAAGCAAGCAGAGGAAATTCTGGACAGGGCAAGGCAAGAGGCTGAGCGACTGCAAAGACAGACCTTGGTAGAGGCAGAGAAAGAGGCTCAACAACTGAAGGAGCAGGCCAAGCAAATCGGCTGGCAAGAAGGAATCACAGATTCCCAGGCAGAGGCTGCCAGGATCCGTCAACAGGCCAGCGATGTTCTGCGTCAAGCCAAGGAGATTTATGAACAAACCCTAGAAAAAATGGAAGCTGAGATCGTTGACCTGGCAGTGGATATGGCGGAACGGGTGGTGCTGACTCAATTAGCCGTGGAACCTCATACCATCATGGAAATTGCCCGGGAATGTATTAATTTCATAAAAAATAAACCACTTGTTAATCTTTACGTAAACAATGCAGATTATCATATGGTACAAGAGGGAAAAAATGAACTGCTGCAAGGGTTGCCTGGCAAAGTAGAAATGAACATTTTGGTGGATAACGAAGTAACACCCGGCGGTTGTAGAATCGAGACCGACCAGGGTACGGTGGATGCCACCCTGGAAACTCGCTGGCAGGAAGTGTTAAAGGCCCTTTACGGGAAAGAGGAGTGAGGGGATGACCTATAAGGTTAACCTTAGTCCCTATAAAGAAAGAATAAACCGAGCCAGGGTTATTAAACCCATCGGCAAAGTAACCAGGGTCGTTGGATTGATGATTGAAGTGCAGGGAATTTCTGCCCGCATAGGTGAGGTCTGTGACATCATTGTCCAGGGCGAGGCCGAACCAGTACGGGCCGAAGTGGTGGGCTTCCGGGATCAATTCTCCCTGCTCATGCCCCTTGGCGAATTACGGGGTATCTACCCCGGTTGTGCCGTGGTACCCAGTGGGCACAATCTAACCATTAGGGTGGGGCAACACCTACAAGGTAAGGTCCTTGATGGTCTGGGCCGACCCATCGCACCCTTAAAGGCACAAGAAGGAGTAGCAGACTATGCCCAGGGAGAAGAGTTTGCGGTGGACAATAAACCACCCCACCCACTGAAAAGAAAAAGAATCGACACGGTGCTGCCCACCGGTGTTCGGGCGGTGGATGGCCTGCTCACCTGTGGCAAGGGCCAGCGTATTGGTATCTTTGCCGGCAGTGGTGTGGGTAAAAGTACTTTGTTGGGCATGATTGCCAGGCATGGCAGTGCCGACGTCAATGTCATTGCCCTAATCGGTGAGCGGGGCCGGGAAGTGTTGGAGTTCCTGGAAGAGGATCTGGGGCCGGAGGGCATGGCCAGATCGATCATTGTCGCTGCCACCTCCGACCAGCCAGCCTTAGTCAGGTTGAAGGGGGCCTTTGTGGCCACCGCCATTGCCGAGTATTTTCGGGAGCAAGGTTTAGATGTCATGTTAATGATGGACTCAGTAACCCGTTTTGCCATGGCCCAGCGGGAAGTTGGCTTGGCAGTGGGCGAACCACCAGCCACCAAGGGTTACACCCCATCGGTTTTTGCCCTGCTGCCCAAGCTGCTGGAGCGTTCCGGCATGGGCCAGAATGGCTCCATCACCGCCTTTTACACGGTGCTGGTGGATGGCGATGACCTCAACGAACCAATAGCAGATGCTGTCAGAGGTATTCTGGATGGCCACATTGTTTTAACCAGAAAACTGGCCTCAGCCAACCATTACCCAGCCATTGATGTATTACAAAGTGTCAGCCGCTTAATGCCAGATATTGCCTCGGAGGAACATAAAGCCCAGGCCGGTGTAGTTAAGGATCTGCTGGCCACTTACCGGGAGGCAGAGGATTTGATTAACATCGGGGCCTATGTCAAGGGTTCAAATCCTAAGATTGATCTTTCGTTAGCTAAATATGATGGCATCATAAACTTTTTAAAACAGCCGCCCTCTGATTACAGCGGCTATGAAGAAACCCTAAATGCGTTAGCCTCTTTGATCGGGGGTAGGTAGATGAGAGGATTTCAATTTAAGTTGGAACAGTTATTACAGCATAGGAAGAAGAAAGAGGAACAAGCCCTGCTAGAACAGTCTAAGGCCCGACAGGAATGTGACATTTGCCAAAGACAGTTGGAAGGTACCCAAAAGAGATATGATGATAATATGTGTTTTTCCGAGACTGTCTCGGGTTCCGATGAAACCCTGAGAACTCTTCTATATCGGGATCAGTTACAGATAGTGATAAACCGCCAGAAAAAACAACTTCAGAAGGTCCAGGAAATTTTTCAGGTGAAACAAAGGGAAACCCTGAAGGCCTGTCAGGAACGGATGGTTTTGGAAAGGCTGAAGGAGAAAAAACTGGTCGAGTTCAAAGAATTCTTAGCAGTTCTGGAACAGAAGGAAATCGACGAAATGGCTACCTTGGGATTTGGTAGAAAGGCTTTTTAACCTTACAGAACGAATCTGTAAAAGGAGGTGATGAAGCATTCAAGTAAATAAGGTTCTTTATGAGAAAGAGGTTCTTGTTCAGGGAGTACCGGCCAAGGGCTCAAAAGGTGATGGGTTTGCATTGTTATTAGACTGCCTATTAGGTTCTAATGGTAATCAGGTTACAGCTTCTGATGGATTGGTTAAGGATTTTTCACAGGATCCTGGTTTTGTTGAAGGATTCTTGAATCCTGGGATGTTAACCAATTTCGGGGGGGATCAGGAACAAGCCCAAGCAGAAACCGACATGAATCTGAACAAAGAAGATGTTGATGCAGTGAGACCAATATTGCCATTAGAAGATGGCACTGGGCTAATTTTACCATTATATGTTGCGAATAATGCGCTACATGTTGCGAATGATGCCCCATATGTTACGAATGATGCAGAGGGTATTGCCAATCCATCGGGGAAGGTGAAGGATACCACCTTAAATGTACCCGCAGAGGCAGGCCTGGTTACGAAAGATGCTGGTTTATCGGAGTTAATCCCGGCAGACAATGGGTCGGAGGCGGAAGATAGTTCTTTTTCCGGCCAAGGGCAACGGCACTTGCAGAACGGTCAACTACCGAATGAAAGAGTTGTCCAAACGAATAATCCGCTAAAGATGCAATCTGGAAATATCCCAGCGATGCAGATGCAGGACATGTCTGATTTTGACAATGGTCTAAATACAATGGCTAAAGAGGGTGAGTTCCAGCCCCTTGATAACACGAAAAGCCCGGGCAATATACAAATTATAGGTTTGATGCCCAAGCTTGTTAAAAAGGGAGATGAAACCGGTAAAGTTCCCTCTGACCAGCCCAATGAAGAGGTTTCAGAAATCCAATCAACGCTAGAGCCGCGTTTTGGTACGGAAGGACAGCCGGCTAAACAATTAGTAAAAGAAAGGGCAACCATTCCTTTAGTTTTTGAAAAAAGTGCTCCGGATAAAGGAAATGGCAACCAGGTTAACCAAGGCTCCACGGACAGAGTAATACCCGGAATGAAGGAAGAGCCAACGCCTTTACAGGATAATCTCAGTAGAGATGGCCTGGGGGCAGGCCGTGATTGGGTGCAAAATGCGAATGGTAAGGGTATGGAGGCCAGCAGCAGCCTCACCAAGGATGTTCCACTGACACAACTGCCAGCCAAATTGCATGAGATGATAAAGGGCTTGCTTGTACAACAGCATGCGGGTCATACCGCATTAAAGATGAGGCTGCAACCGGAACACCTGGGCGAAGTAACCGTAAAACTAATCTGGTCCAAGGGCGAACTTTCTGCGCAGTTTCTGACATCCTCTGGCTTAGCCAAGGAAGCCTTGGAAACGGCCTTTCCCCAGCTTAGGGAACTTCTGGCCCAACAAAACATTCGGTTAAGTGAAGCAGCGGTATTTATGGGGCAACAAACGAACGATCAGGGGGATCAAAATTCCTTTGCTGAAAGGCAGCGATGGCAAGAGAACGGTCCGAAAAAGGCAAAAGGGTATCCAACAGAAACTAATTCGGTAGAGGAACCGTTACCTGTCGGTGGCGTAATCTCACCTAATTCAGGCTTAAATCTCGTTGTGTAAGGAGGTGTTTTCTTGCAAGTTAATCAAGCGGCCAATGAAGATCTTTATTATGAGAATAGAAAAACCCAAGAACCGATGAAAACCTTGGATAAAGACGCTTTCCTGCAAATTATGATTGCCCAGCTTCGATATCAGGATCCCTCTAATCCAATGGATAGCAGCAAGTTTATTGAACAAATGGCAATGTTTACTTCCTTGGAGCAAATGACAAATCTAAACACGAATATGGAAAGGCTATATCATCTCCAGGAGTTAAGCCATGCTTCATCGTTAATTGGCAAGCGGGTGCATTTAGTTAATGGAGAAGATCAGCTTATTGGTGAAGTTGAAAGGGTGTCAATGGGGAAGAACAGTGTAAATATCTGGGTGTCTGGCAAACCTTTTAGCTTAGACCAGATCATTGCGTTGGAAAGGGGAGTAACCGATGAACCAGATGAACCTGAAGAACCAGATGATCCCTCCCAGCGGCCTCCCGACGATGTCACCGAAACTGAACCCGGCCCAGACGAGGAAGGCGGGTCAGCTCAGCCAGAGGAACCAGGGGAGTAATGTTTCCTTTGATGAGCTGCTTCATCAGGAGTTAGTCAAGCAGCAGGAAGTAAAATTATCTGCCCATGCCGAGAAAAGATTGAAAGAGAGAAATATATCCTTTTCGCAGGAAGATTTTACCAAGATCAATAGGGCAGTTCAACAGGCTGCTGCTAAAGGATCTAAGGATTCTTTAATTCTTTATAAAGATTTAGCTTTGGTTACCAGTATAACAAACCGCACCGTAGTCACTGCAATGGATGGCAAGAGCATGGGGGAACATGTCTTCACCAATATAGATAGTGCGGTTATTTTAAAATAATTTGCAGCCGGCCCGCAAGGAAGCTGCCTTAATCCGCCGACCGACTGAGGCGGATTAGTAAGGGGGAAAAAGAATGCTTCGTTCACTTTATTCTGGAATTTCCGGTATGAGAAACCACCAAACAAGAATGGATGTTACCGGTAATAATATTGCCAACGTAAATACTACTGGCTATAAATCAGGCAGGGTGAATTTTCAGGATACCTTAAGTCAAACCGTTCGTTCGGGTGGGAATAGTACAAATCCTGCTCAAGTAGGCTTAGGCATGGCGGTGGGTTCCGTATCCAACAACTTCACCCAGGGTCCCATGCAGGGTACAGGTAGAACCCTGGACCTGGGGATTCAGGGAAACGGTTTTTTTGTGGTTAATGATGGCACTAACGATTTTTATACAAGAGAAGGTATTTTCTTTGTTGACAAGCAAGGATACATGGTAAATAGTGATGGATTAAGGGTACAATCCGTGTCTCATCAAGATATACAAGTCCTGAACGGACCTGTTTCAACGATTAACATTGGCCCTGACGGGGCCATTTCAGGTACGAACACGGCTGGTCAACCACTGAAATTTTCCAATAACGACAATCAAGCGATTGTTACTCCGGCTACTCAGGCAAGCATAAAGGGTGCCCCCAAGTACACCTCGCCTAAGGTGGATGAGGCTGTCATCAAAGGGGTGGCCATTAATCCAGTGGCACAACCTTTGAAGGAAGCAATGATCCGAGGGAATAGCAGCAGCCCGGAGGTAGCCCCCCTTGGTATTGATGGCCGAGCTGTCGATATGAGAGGTGCTACTTATGAGTTTACATTGGCATATTCCGATGGAACCACGTCTACTGGGGCAATTCCATTAAATGCCAATCTAGAGAGTGTTAAGAGTTGGTATGACTTAGCTGCGCAATTACAAAAGGCAATTGATGATGACCCAAATTTAAAGGATAAAGTGGTGGTTTCCTATGACAGCAGCCCCAACGGCGGGCTGGTATTCCAAACAAAAACCGGCAACGTTACCCCGGGTGTAGAACCAAGTATTACACTAGGTGGAGCTGGTTTTGAGAAATATATGGGATCCCTGGAAGCGGGTGTTACTCCACCTATAACTGTTACCGGTACAGAAGTGGTACCTAAGGATTGGACAGGAAAAACCTTTTATATTGATACCGGCCATGGCTGGGAAGAAGTAACCACTGTCGATGATTTCTCGAAGATTGGTGGAGCGGCCGGACCCACCGGGTTGGATCAGGTTACCAGCGGGAAAGATTTAGCCGATAAAATACAAAAATTACTGGAGACTCGTGCTGCAACAGCCAATGTAAAAGTAGAATGGAATATCGACCACCTGGAGTTTTCGACCGTGGGAACCCCAAATGATGGAGCAACTATACCGCAAATTAGGATTAGGGGTGATGGTGCCGTTGACCTAGTTGGTTATACCGATAAAACTGAAAAAGGGTCAAATTCCGCCGACTGGTCTAATAAAGACTTTTTCATTGAATATAATGGTACGAAATATACCTTTACCGCCGGAGAGAAAAAGGAAGCAGGGTTTGCGAACATTATCAATGCAGAATCTTTAAGGGCTGCCTTAGCAAAATTAATTGACAAAAAGATTGGCGAGAACATGATCAAGGTTGAATACACAAACGAGGGTAAATTGCTGCTGCAAACCCTGGATAACGGTGAAATTGGTGAAACCCCGGAAATCAATATTGGTGGAGCGGATGCCGGGGATTTGATAGGTGATAAGCCTGATAAAGTAGCAGGTACGGCTGCTTCTGTGATACCTCCGGAACAGGAAAAAGAGGGTATCATCAAGCTAGTGACCTTCCAAAACCCTGAAGGTCTGGAGAAGGCTGGCAGAAATCTCTTTAATACTTCAACTTCGTCAGGCGAGCCAAGGGCAGGGCAAGCGAATCAATCTGGCTTTGGAACCATTAACTCAAATTATCTTGAAATGTCCAACGTTGATTTGACGGAGGAATTTACCAACATGATCACCACCCAGCGGGGCTACCAGGCCAATGCCAGGGTTATTACAGTATCTGACAGCCTGCTGGAGGAACTAATTCAACTGAAACGATAGTCTATTAGTTAGAAAAGAATTATTATTGTAAAGGGTGAATAAAAGAGTGCCACCAAATGAAGCAGTGCCGCAGGTGCCAAAAAAGAGTTTCTTTTCCATAAAAACCTTGCTGATTATACTTATACTCATCATCATCACAGGCATGGGTTTGGGTGGATATTTTTACCTGAAAAGCACCGACAGCCCCAAAGAAACTGGCCCGGACCCAGAGAAATTGGTTACCTTTAGCATGGGCAGTTTGCTGGTTAACCTTGCTGACCCAGGTGGTAACAATTTTATGAGACTCACCCCAGTTCTGCAATATGAAGCAAACAAAGAAAATAAGAAATTGGCCGAGGAACTAAGCAAGAGCAAAGTGCTGCTACAAGACTGTATCATTCGAGTCATTCGCAAAAAGAAAATGGCCGATGTACAGCCGCCGGAGAGTATTGACAAGATGGCGGCAGAATTACAGACGGAGATAAACAAAAATCTCCAAGAGGGAAAAATTCTGCGGGTATACTTCGCTGAATATCTCACTCAGTAAGGGTGATGTAAAATGATGACAGAAAAAGAAATAGAACTGTTTCTGGGTGAGTTGGACAGTGCACAAGCCAAGGAGGAAGCGGCTATAAAAAAGGTTCGCTTTCCTCCCTTGGATTCTTTGCGGCAGGAAAGAATCATAAAAACCAGTCTAAGTCACATCGATGATGTTAAGGTAACCATCAGCGCGGAATTGGGAGAAAGGCTGCTCAAGTTCCGTGAAGTTTTAAGTCTGGATGTGGGGTCTGTACTGGACTTGGAGAAATCTGCCGGGGATGCCATCAGTGTTTATGTCAATGATAAGAAAACAGCCCAGGGGGAAATCATCATTGTCAACGATAAGTTTGTTGTGAGAATTAACTCCATCATCCCCCCTAAAAAACCCAGACGAGAGAGTGAATAATGGACAACGAAACCCTTTGGCTATTTATCAAAGTAATAACCCTGCTGCCTTTAATCCTGGTCATGGCCTACCTAACCATCAAGTACGGCTTGGTCCGTGCCGGAGGGGCAGCGATGGGCAGCAAATATATGCGCCGGGTGGATCATTTACCCCTGGGACCTAAGGCCGGTCTAACTCTGGTGGAGGTAGGGGGCAGGTATTATCTGGTGGCCTACCAGGAAAACCATGTTACCTTATTAAAGGAATTTGACACTTTGCCGGAGCAAATTAACACCTCGGGTATAGGGACTGATTCAGCGATTCATTTTAAAGAGGTTTTGTCTCAGCAGTTTAAACAAACACAACAATACCTAGCGGGTAGGCGGCAAGGAAAAGGCGGGAGTGGGTGTCAGGGAAGTGATCAACAGGATAAAAAATAGTACATATATCTTCGTTATAATGACCGTTTTGTTCTTGTTCCTGCAGCCCCAGGGTGCAGCCGCTGAGCCCCTGATCCCGATACCCAACATCAATTTAAATGTAGAAACGGCCACGGAACCCCAACAGGTGGTGGACAGTGTCAAACTACTCATCTTTTTAACCCTGCTGTCCATGGTACCGGCTTTTTTGATGATGTTAACCTCCTTTACACGGATAATTGTGGTGCTTTCTTTTTTGCGTACTGCCCTGGGTACCCAGCAAACACCGCCCAATCAGGTGTTAATTGGTTTGGCTCTGTTTTTAACCATTTTTATTATGCAACCGGTATATCAAGATATCAATAAAGATGCCATTCAACCCTATTTAGCCAACCAGTTGACCTACGAACAAGCCACGGATCAGGCGGCTAAACCACTGAGGGATTTCATGATACGGCAAACCAGAGAAAAGGATTTGGGGTTATTTTTAAACATTGCTAAAATGGACAAACCCCAAAACGCAGATCAGGTACCCATGTCTGTGCTGGTACCTTCCTTTGTTATCAGTGAGTTAAAAACGGCCTTTCAAATTGGCTTTGTTTTGTTTGTGCCCTTTCTGGTCATTGACATGGTGGTGGCCAGTACCCTGATGTCCATGGGTATGTTTATGCTGCCGCCGGTGATGGTTGCGCTGCCCTTTAAATTATTGCTCTTTGTAATGGTGGATGGCTGGTATTTGGTGATAAAATCTTTGGTAGAGACTTTTCGCTAGGAGGGCTGAGTCATGACACAAACCTATGTATTACACTTAGCCCGGGAAGCTTTGATGATGGTGGTGATTCTGTCTATCCCAACCCTGGGGGTAGCGATGCTGGTTGGTTTAATCATCGGCATTTTTCAGGCCACCACCCAAATCCAGGAGCAAACCCTCTCCTTTGTGCCGAAAATGGTGGCTGTTTTTGTGACCCTAATCGTGGCCTCCGGCTGGTTATTAAATATCGCCATCCGCTTTACCACCCGCTTATATGAACAAATACCAAACCTAATCCGCTAGGGGTGCAGGACGTGCTTAATCTGGTTTTAATAACAACCTTTTTTTTGGTTTTTGTCCGCATGGTTTCCTTTATCTTTGCTTGCCCCCTGTATGCCTTACCAGGTATGCCACCCTTAGTCAAGGCGGGCTTAGGCTTTGTACTGGCCATCTTGGTAACGCCTCTGGTGGAACCGGCAGCCACGAGTTTTCCCGGCGGACTGTGGGGCTTTGGCTTGGCTGTGTTCAGTGAGGTGGGAGTGGGTCTGGCCCTGGGGTTGGTCTGCACCTTCTTTTTCAACGTGATTCGCATAGCGGGACAATTACTGGATTTTCAAATCGGTTTTGCGATGTCTGCTGTGATGGACCCTTTGAGCGGCAGCATGAATACCTTGATTTCACGGTTTCTTTTCTATATGACCCTGTTATTATATCTGAATGTCGATGGTCACCATACCCTAATCCGCGCTTTGGCGAAAAGTTATGAATTGGTGCCCCTTGCGGTGGCCGGGATGAATGGTGAAATAACATTGCTAATTATACGTGTTTTTACCGATACTTTTGCTTTGGCGGTACAAATTTGTGCCCCGGTTGTGGCTGTGTTGGTTATTACCGATCTGTCCATGGGACTAATCGGCAAAACGGCACCTCAGTTGAATATTTTTCAGCTGGGCTTTCCTTTGAAAATTGTGGTGGGGGTTTCCACCTTGGCCATGCTTTTGCCGGCCTTAACCTCCGTCTTTAAATACTTGTTTGATACCCTGCATAGGGATTTATTACTCTTGTTGAAGGGGTTGGCCTGATGCCAGAAGGTTCCCAGGAAAAAACTGAGCAGGCGACGCCCCGCAGGCTGCAGGAAGCCAGGCGTAAGGGTCAGGTTGCTAAAAGTGCGGACCTCAATGGGTCATTGCTGCTGTTAATAACCGGTCTCTTTGCTCTCATGTATAAGGATAATATCATTACCCATATGCAGGCCTATTTTTATAGTTATTTTAATAACTTTGTAAAAAATCCTGGGCAAGATAGCCACCTGCCGAAACTATTAATGGATTTCATGTTAAATGTTTTTGCTGTTTTTGCCCCTTTTTTTATTCTTATGTTAGTGGTGGCATTGGGTATAAATATCGCTCAGGTTGGTTTTATGCTGGCCCCCGAGGCGATCAAGCCTAAATTTGAAAAACTTAACCCCCTCAAGGGCTTAAAAAATATGTTCAGTGGCCGGGCCATGTTTGAACTGGTTAAATCACTATTAAAGATTATTATTGTGGGTTGGGTTGTTTACGCCTCTGTCAGGGGTGAGATGGCCAACCTGCTGGCCATCTACCATTCACCACCACGGACCATCTTGAATCAGGTGTTGACCATAGCCCTAAAGGTACTCCTTTGGGGGGCAGTGGTCTATCTGGGGATTGCTCTGTTGGACTTAATCTACCAGCGCTATGCCTTTAAAAAGCAGATGCGTATGTCTAAGCAAGAGGTCAAAGAGGAATATAAACAGACCGAAGGGGACCCCCAGATTAAGGGCTGGCTGCGCCGCATGCAGCGTCAGCTATTGGCGAATCTGGCCCGCAAGGAAGTGCCCCAGGCTACGGTGGTGGTAACCAACCCCACCCACTATGCGGTGGCCTTAAAGTATGAACAACCCATGGAAGCACCCATGGTGGTGGCCAAGGGCATGGATCATCTGGCCCGGCAAATTCGTGAACTTGCCCAGGAGCATCAGGTACCGATTATCGAAGATGTCGAAGTGGCGCGCTTTCTCTATGCACATGTGGAGGTGGGCCAGGCCATACCGACCGAAATGTTCCAAGCAGTGGCGGAAATTTTGGCCATGGTTTACCGTATGAAAAATAAAGGGTTATAAAACTCTTAGTATTTTTGGAGGTAAAGTTAGCAGTGGCAGCACAGACATTGAGGGTTGGAAGAATTAAAGAGTATAGTGACATCATCATTGCCGCTTTAGTTATCGGCATTGTGCTGCTGATTATTATTCCCTTGCCGCCGGGCATGTTGGATTTTTTTCTGATTCTGAGCATGTCCCTTGGTTTGGTGATCATGTTGATTACCATGTTTACCACCGAACCATTGCAGTTTTCCATTTTTCCTTCGCTGTTACTGGTAACCACATTATTTAGACTTTCTCTAAATATCTCTTCAACCCGCTTGATTTTGGGGGATGGGGCTGCTGGGAAGGTCATTGATGCCTTTGGCCAATTTGTGGTGGGCGGCAACTATGTCGTTGGTGCAGTGGTTTTTATCATTATTACCATTATTCAGTTTGTGGTGATTACCAACGGTTCCGGCCGGGTGGCTGAGGTTGGTGCCAGGTTTACGCTGGATGCCATGCCAGGTAAACAAATGAGTATTGATGCTGATCTAAACTCAGGTCTCATTACCGAAGATGAGGCCAGGGCTAAAAGGATCAGGCTGCAGAAGGAAGCAGATTTTTTTGGTGCCATGGATGGTGCCAGTAAATTCGTCCGTGGTGATGCCATCGCGGGCATTGTCATACTTTTAATCAACATTTTAGGTGGTTTTGTCATTGGAGTGGTGCAAATGGGCATGCCCATGACCGAGGCCCTCAAGAAATTTACCATTCTTACCATCGGTGATGGTTTAGTGGCCCAAATACCCGCCCTCTTAATTTCCACGGCGGCTGGCATTCTGGTGACCAGGGCTTCCTCCGACGGCTCCTTTGGCAGTGATGTTTCCAAACAGTTTTTAAATTTTCCCAAGGTGTTGCTGCTGGCCGGTGCTATATTAGGGGTTATTGGCTTAATCCCAGCCATGCCCAACCTCTTAATCTTATCCATGGCCGGTTTCCTGCTATTATCTGCCAAAACCCTCATGCAGGAGCGCAAACAAAAGGAACTGGCAGAACAGCAGGCCGAAGTGGCCCAAACCCAAAGACAGCAAAAAAGGGAGCCGGAAAATGTCTTTAGTTATTTTCAGGTAGACCCTTTAGAAATAGAAATTGGCTACAATTTGATATCACTAACTGATGAAGCCCAAGGGGGCGATTTGCTGCAAAGATTAGCAGCGGTGCGCCGCCAGTGTGCCTCGGAGATGGGTATTTTAGTTCGTCCTATCCGTATCCGGGATAATATGCAACTTTCTTACAATGCTTATGTCATAAAAATCAGGGGCGTGGAGGTGGCCAGTGGCGATCTGATGCCAGGTCATCATCTGGCCATGGACCCTCTGGGTCAGGATTTACAATTTAACGGCACTCCCACCACGGAACCTACCTTTAACCTACCAGCCTGGTGGGTTACCGGTCAGGACCGGGAGTTTGTAGAACTCAATGGCTTTACTGTGGTGGATTGTTCTACCGTGCTGGTAACTCACCTAACCGAGATTATTCGGCAGCATGCCCATGAACTGATGGGTCGGCAGGAAGTAAAGGAACTGGTCGATGTGGTGAAGGACAAGCAGCCAGCGGTGGTAGAGGAACTATTACCGGATATGCTTTCCCTGGGTGAAGTTCAAAAGGTATTGCAGAATCTTTTAAAAGAAAGGGTGCCCATCCGAGATTTAGTAACCATCCTAGAGGCTTTGGCGGATGGGGTGAGAATAAATAAAGATCTGGATTATTTAACCGATGCAGTAAGACAAAGTTTATCCCGTACGATTTGTCAAAGGTATGCCGGAGAGCAGGGTAAACTATCGGTGGTGACCCTTCATCCGAGATTGGAGCAAAATATTCAGGAAGCTATTCAACAGACCCAGTTCGGGGCCTATCCCGTACTTGAACCGCAATTGGTAAGAACGCTGTTGGATCGATTAAATACCGTAGTGGAAGATGTAACCATGCGGGGAGCCAATCCAGTACTGCTTTGTTCGCCAAGGGTAAGATTACCATTTAGACGGTTAATTGAAAGGTATTTGCCAAATTTGGCAGTGCTTTCATTAAATGAAATACCGGCAAACATAGAGGTAGAAGCCATTGGGACGGTGAGCATTGATTGAAAATAAAAAAGTATACCGTCAATGAAATGCAAGAGGCCATCCAATTAATAAAACAAGACCTGGGTTCCGAGGCAGTTATTGTGAGCAGCCAAAGGGTTAATGGTAAGGGCTGGTTAGGTTGGTTTAAAAAATCCCTGGAGGTAACGGCAGTGCTGGATGATGCCCCGGTACTGCCAGCCATAACGCTTAAAACGGCAGCGATAGCAGCAGAAAGCCAGCCAGCTAAGAAATCGGAGGAACGAAAGTACATGGAATTTCCTCTGACCAGGAGTCAAAGCTGCAATGATCCGCTTTCTAAACAGATAGCTAAAATAAAAATGGCAGAAACCAGTTTTCAGCCCCTGTTAGATGAAGCCCTCTTGCAAATGGCTGAAGGAGCTGCCAATGGGCGGCTTAAGGCCATAAAACCAGTGGATAACAATGGCCAAACCGATCAAAGTTGGTTGGAACAATTACTAAAGATGGATATTCAACCAGCGGTGGCTAAAACGTTATTAGATGCTGCATCCCCTAAGCTAAAGGCTAACGAAGCAGACGATATGGTTGAATTAATATTAATGAGCCAGACAGCAGAGATTTTAAAATCGGCTTATAAGGGTGAAACGGATGCTCACTGTCTGACTTTTATTGGTCAACCAGGGGTGGGCAAAACAACAACAATCATGAAAATGGCAACTAAGTTTAGGGTTTTAGAGAAGAAAGACATTGCCCTGATTACGATTTACACTTACCGTTTTGGTAGTACAGACCAACTTAATATTTATGGCCAGTCAATGGATTTGCCCGTAGAAGTGGTTATGACTCCGGCTGAGTTAAGTCGGGCCATCGAAAAACACCAGGACAAGGAACATATTTTTATTGATACGGTGGGCCGCTCCTCCTATAACACAGGGCAAGTCTTAGAACTGAAGGGTTTTTTGGAGGTTCTGCCGCCAGAGCATGATATTTTCCTGGTCTTGAATGCCAGTACCAAAGATCGTGATTTATTTAAGACCATTCAAGATTTCCGCATGGCAAATTTCAATAAATATATTTTTACCAAGACGGATGAAACCGCTACCCTAGGCTCTCTGCTTAATGTGGTAAGCCGTACCGGACTACCCATTGCCTACTATACAGATGGTCAGAGCATACCGGATGATATTAAAAGGGCTTACCCGAAATTATTAGCCAATCTGTTGTTTAGGAGTGCCGAAAGCTATGAGGATTGTTAACGGTCACTCGAGGGCAAGAGTAATCGCTGTTACCAGCGGTAAAGGCGGCGTTGGCAAATCAAATCTGGTGGTTAACCTGGCCGTAGAACTTACACGCAGGGGCTACCGTGTGGTTATTTTTGATGCAGACCTGGGTATGGCCAACGCGGAGGTTTTACTCGGTATCGCGCCGGAATATACTCTTTATGATTATTTATTTAATGGCAAGACCATAGAGGAAATCCTTACTGCTTCCCCCCAGGGAATCAAGGTGATTTCCGGGGGTTCTGGTTTTGTGGAATTGGCCAATTTGGATACAGAGGCCAGAAAACGCCTGGGACAGGGCTTGGAGGAATTGGACCGCTTATCCGACTTTGTACTGGTTGATACAGGAGCAGGTATTTCTAAAACGGTGTTGGGTTTTGTGGCGGCAGCCAATGAGGTTATTGTAGTGCTGACACCGGAACCCACATCTCTGACCGATGGTTATGGTCTGATAAAGGTTTTAAGCAAATACAATGTTCATCAGGACATTATGCTGGTTGTTAATAAGGCAACTAATGAAAGGGAGGCCCAGCAAACCTTTCGTTCAATGGAATCCACCACCAATCAATTTTTACAGGTGAGTTTAATAAATTTGGGTTTTATCATGGAAGATAAAGCAGTCGTAAAGGGAGTAAAAACTCAGAAACCCTATGTTACCCTTTCCCCCTCTGCTCCAGCGTCGAAAAATTTATCGCAGATAGCCAGTCAGTTGCTTTCCGACAGAGAGGAGCAATCCAAGGGAGTACAGAGTTTCTTTGGAAAATTAATGCGTTTGTTTCGTTAGGGAGCTGATGGAGTGGCGGAAGAAAAACTAAAGATTGGTCAAAGGATTTTCATTTTTACGATGGAATCAGATGAGCAATATATTAGCTCAGTGTATGACATGGATAAAAAGGGTATCTATGTACCGATCCCCTTTGCTAATAAGCACCCTCTTGTTTTAGCCCACAGACAGCAGGTACGAGTAAAATACATGGGGGAAGGCAGTGCCTACCTATTTGTTACCGAGACCTTAGGCAGAAGGGTAGAACAGGATAAACTGCCCATGTATATTTTAAGGCATCCAAAAGACTCGGAAATTACCAGAGTGCAGCTACGGGAGTTTGCCCGGGTACCTGTTATGTTGAATATTGAATATGCTGAGCAGGTGGCGGATGACAAACAGCCAAAATATAAAAGGGTTAGTACCGTGGACATCAGTGGTGGAGGTTTAAAGTTTGCATCAAAAGAACCGATTGATCAAGGCACGAAGTTACACTTAAGGGTTCCCTTATTTCTAAAGGCAAAGAAGAAATCCGAAGAATTTATACTGTCAGCCAGGGTCATGCGTTGTCAACTAATTGATGCGGGAGCTAAAGTATATCACATCGGTGTTAAGTATACAGATATTAGACCCCAGCAGCAGGATATGATTATGGCCTTTGTCTTTGAACGAATGATTCAAATAAAACACAGGCAGTAATTGGATGTGGAAAGCATGTCGATTGATTTTTTATGGGATAAATACATAACCTTTCGTGACTTGGAAGACAGGCAGAAATTAATCCTGCATCATTTACCACTGGTTAAACATCTGGCAGGGAGAATAGCCGTAAAACTGCCGTCCTTTATCTCGAAGGAGGATTTGGAGAGCTACGGTGTCATCGGTCTAATGGAGGCCCTGGATAAATATGACCCAGCCATGGGACATAGCTTTGATTCCTATGCTTATCATCGTATCCGGGGAGCCATGCTGGATGAGGTGAGGCGGCAAAATTGGCTGCCCAGAACAGCCTGGCAAAAGCTGCAGTTATTAAAAAGCACCAGTGAGCGTTGGGAAAGGGAGAAGGGCGAAGCCATTAGCCATGAGCAATTGGCCAAGGAAATGGGTCTGTCCATAGAAGAAGTCCATCAACTAATGGTAAATGCCAGTAAAATGTATTTGCAGTCCTTGGATGAAGAGGTCTACGGTTATGATGGCAGCCTAATCAATCGAATTGAACTTCTGGAGGATAGCAACAGCCTGGACCCCTTAAGTATAATCGAAGAACAAGACATGAAAAGATTGTTGGCAGAAGCGGTGGCGACTTTGGCCGAAAGGGAAAAATTAATTCTTTCTCTTTACTACAGTGAAGGATTAACCCTTAAGGAAATAGGACAGGTATTAGAAGTTTCTGAATCCAGAGTTTGCCAGCTTCATGCACAGGTGATAAAAAAATTACGAAAAAACCTAGAGAACTCCCTTAAATAGTTCGTTGGAGGTTAACAAATGCTGCGCGGATTATATATAACCATGAACAGCCTGAATGTACAACAGGCTAAGTTAAATAACGTTTCCAACAACCTGGCCAACCAATCCACAACCGGCTACAAAAGAAACGCCATGGTGGATAGCCAATTTTCTGAAGCCCTGCAATTGGCCTTGGAGAATAAGGGCCCAGGGGCCAGGCGCCAGGCCATTGGGGAAGGTAGCCTGGGTAACCTGATTGCTCAGGTTCATATTGACTATAGACCCGGTCCCTTGACCGAAACCGGTAATGCCACAGATTTGGCCTTAGAAGGAAAGGGCTTTTTCGTGGTGGAAAATGAAGCAGGGGAACAATTATATACCAGGGATGGTTCCTTTGAAATAAATGCCGAAGGGACCCTCGTCAACAATGAAGGCTACCCGGTATTAGGTGAAGGCGGCCCCATTACCTTGGAAGATACAGAGAATTTGACGATAAAAGGGGACGGCACCATCCTAGTGGGGTGGGGTGAAGAAACGGAAGAAATTGATCGGCTGCAAATCGTGGAGTTTGCCGACCCCGGTTTATTAAGGAAAGCCGATGGTAATTACTTTGAGGACCCAGAAGGAACCGCCGAATCGGCTATGGCCACCAAGGTTAACCAGGGTTGGTTGGAAAAATCCAATGTAGACCCAATCCAAGAAATGATCAACATCATTCCGGTATCTCGGATTTATGAATCCAGTCAAAAGCTCGTGCAAATTAGTGATGAATTGCTGGATAAAGCCATTAACCAAGTGGGTCGTGTTAAATAAAATGTAAGAATTTTGATAGGTACTTTTAATAAGTAGGTGGTTTAATTGATAATAAAAACATTGGCCAGCGGGGCATCGGGAATGAGGGCCCACCAACTGAGATTAGATACCATTGGTAATAATATTGCCAACATCAACACCACTTCCTATAAAAAAAGCACGCCTAATTTTGGCGAGATCGTTCGCCAAGCCCTGGGCGAAGAGGGCGTTGCTGTGGTCACAGAGCCTAGACCAGAGAGTGGTGCCGGGGTTAGGCTCATTTCTATGGCCAGGGTGATCGATCAAGGGGATCTGATAAATACCGGCCTGGATTTGGATTTGGCCATAGCAGGCCAAGGTTTCTTTAAAGTGACCTCTCCCTTTGAAGATGATGAGCAAGAGTACTATACCAGGGATGGGTCCCTGTCTATTGTGAATATAGATGGTGAAACCGTGCTGGTCAACCCCAGTGGTTACAAATTGGTTTGGGACGGTGAACTGGACCCCGAAACGTATCAATCCTATACAGTTGATGAAAAGGGAACGGTTTGGGGCAAGAGATTTTCGGATGGCCAACGGGAAGATGTAGGGAATATTGAGTTGTTTACCTTTCCGGCACCCTCAAATTTAGCCAGTAAGGGCGGCAACCTCTACCTGGCAACCGAGGCCAGTGGAGAAGAAACCTCTGGGGTGCCAGGTGAAGACAGCTTTGGTGCCATTCGTTCTGGTTATTTGGAGCGGTCAAACGTGGATTTAGCCTCGGAAATGATTGGTATGATTGAAGCCCAAAGGGCTTACGCCGCTAACTCACGGACCGTTCAAACTGCGGATGAGATGTGGGATAGGGCAAATAACCTTAGAAAATAACGCATAAACCTAAGGGGGGTATACATGGAGCTGTCAAAGGGAAACGCTGAAATACAAGTGGGTATAGCCGATTATAAGGTCACAGCTTCACCCTATCGCCTAATAACCCTGGGGTTGGGTTCCTGTGTTGGGGTAGCACTTTATGATTCCATTGCCAAAGTCGGGGGGCTCTTGCACATTATGTTGCCTGACAGTAAACAATTTAATAATGTATCAAAACCGGCTAAGTTTGCGGATACGGGGATTCCCTTAATGATTAGTGAGATCAAGAGAAAGGGTGGCAATGCCAGTCGCTTAACCGCCAAATTGGTCGGTGGGGCCCAAATGTTTTCTGGTCTGGATGAAAAATTTGTCCTAAATATCGGCCAGCGCAACGCGGTGATGACGAAAAATATCCTGTCCCAGTTGGGTATCAGGGTTCTGGCGGAAGAATTAGGCGGCAATCGTGGTAGAACCATGATCTTTGATACAACCACCGGCCAGGTAACGATAAGAACCATTGGTACGCCATTAAGGGTGATATAAAATGACAGATTTTGATCGCTTTAAGGAGCGAATTTTTCAGACCTTTGGTCTTGATTTGAACAGTTATAAGGAAAATCAATTAAAAAGACGCTTGGATAATTTACTTAGTCGTAAACAATATTCCGATTACCAGGCCTTTTTACAGCATTTAACCGGGAATAAAAATGCCTGGCATGAGTTTTTAGATTACCTGACCATCAATGTTTCAGAATTCTTTAGGGACGTTAAAATGTTTCAAACCTTGGAGACCAAGATACTGCCGGACCTGCTGCAAAAGAAAGGTAATCTGAAAATATGGAGTGCCGCTTGCTCCAATGGCTGTGAACCCTATACCATTGCTATAATAATGGAGGAGATAGCGAAAGGCGGTAATCGCTATCAGATTGATGCCACGGATATTGATAATACCATTTTACAGGCAGCAGCAAATGGAAGTTATGGGGCGGACTCGGTTAGAAATGTCTCACCAAATCGGTTAGCCAAGTATTTTACCATAGAGCAAGGGAAATATTTAGTCACCAATGGAATTAAAGCCAGGGTGACCTTTAAGCAGCATAATTTGTTGGCTGATCAATACCCCAGGGGCTACGATTTAATCGCCTGTCGCAATGTCACCATTTATTTTACCAGGGAGGCCCAGGATAAAGTTAATAAGAGTTTTGCCCAATCCCTAAATTCCGGTGGCTATTTGTTTATTGGGGGTAGTGAAACTATTTTTAATTATGCGGAATTGGGTTTTGAGAAGGTTTCCCCTTGTTTTTATCGAAAAAAGTAACTAACCAACGGATGGCTGAAGGGATGGGATGAAATGAGCGAAAACCGGGTACTGTCAGAGAGTCATCTGGATGTATTAAAAGAAATAGGCAATATAGGTCTGGGTAATGCAGCTACCGCTCTGGCCACCATGGTCAATAAACGAATTGATATGGCTGTTCCCCAGAGTAAATTTCTCATGCTGGACGAGATCATGGAATTGGTGGGCGGCCTGGAGGAAGTGGTCTGCTGTGTTAGTCTAAGATTAACCGGAGATGTTCCTGGACAGATTCTTTTTCTTTTTAACCTGGATAGTACCTTTAAACTCGTTGACATGTTGATGGGCATGGAACAGGGCACCACTCAGGAACTGGATGAGATGGGAGAGTCTGTGGTTAAAGAGATTGGTAACGTTTTATCTGGTTCCTTTCTCAGTGCCATTTCTACCTTGACTGGTTTAAGCATGATTCCCACTGTTCCCATGTTTGCGACGGATATGCTAGGTGCCGTGATAAGTACATCAATGATTGCTGGCGGATACGTTGAGGAACAAGTTTTAATGATCGAAACACGGCTCTTTGAAGATCATGAACAAATCAAAGGACATTTTTTCCTGATAACCGAGCAAGGTTCCTTGCATACATTATTTAACTCATTGGGGTTATCAATTTAATTTAGGAGGAGTAAGGAACATGAGTAAACGTATTCTTATTGTTGATGATGCGGCATTTATGCGTATGATGATTAAAAATATTTTGATCAAGAATGGTTATGAGGTGGTAGGAGAGGCTGAGAATGGGGCCATAGCCCTGCAAATGTATAAAGAACTGAAGCCGGATTTAGTGACCATGGATATCACCATGCCAGAGATGGATGGTATCCAGGGTGTTAAGTCCATCCGTGCCCTTGATGCCGCTGCTAATATCATTATGTGCAGTGCCATGGGTCAACAGGCCATGGTTATGGAAGCAATTCAAGCAGGGGCCAAGGATTTTATTGTCAAACCCTTTCAGCAAGACCGTATTTTGCAAGCCATTGAGCGTGTCCTTTCCCGGGTCTAATGGATTCTTTACTTAAATTTTCAGCAAGGGGGTGTAAAGTTTGTCCAAGGAAGTTTTAAGCCAAGGGGAAATTGATTCGCTGCTGGCGGCCATGTTGTCTGGTGAAGTACCCCAGGAGGTCATTGAAAGTAAAGAAGAAAAGAAATATAAGTCTTACGATTTCCGACGGCCCAATAAATTTACCAAGGAACAGCTGCGCACCCTTCAGGTTTTACATGAGGGTTATGCCCGGTTGCTTTCTAACTTTTTATCTGGCTATTTAAGGACACCCATTACCATAGAAATTGCTTCCATTGGTCAATTTACCTATGAAGAATTTATTAATTCTGTGCCTAGTCCTACGGTGATGACGATTTTTAGCTTGGCACCCCTAAAAGGGTCTGCCTTGTTGGAGACCAATCTACAGTTTTTATTCCCCATTATTGACCTTCAATTTGGTGGTCCCGGGGAAATGCCCGGGAAAGTTAGAGAATTAACAGATATTGAGCTGTCAGTTTCCAATAAGATCATCAAACAGCTGTTGGATCACCTTACAATCAGTTGGAAAGATACCATGTCAGTGACACCAAGAATAGAGTCCATTGATGCCAACCCTCATCTCCATCAGCTTATGTCCCCCAATGACATTGTTGTGGTGATTACCTTTTCCACCGGAGTTGGGAGTGAAGTAAGGGGCTTAATCAATGTATGCCTGCCCTATAGTTTGTTGGATCCCATATTGTCTAAGTTTTCCATGGCCAGCCAGTTTACCAGGCCAACGGAACAGGAGCAATCGGAATTACAGGCCTTGGAATATTGGTTGGGTGAATCCGATGTGGCTATTAGTATTATTATAGGAAGTGCAGATATTTCGGTTAATGATTTTTTGCAGTTGCAAATGGGTGATGTGTTGCCCCTTGACAGGGGCTTTACCCAGGACTTGGATATGCTAATTGATGACGAATTAAAGTATAAGGTGCAAGTGGGTACGGTCGGCCAGAGTCTGGCGGTTCAGGTGACTTCACTGGCCGAGGAGGCGTGGGAAAATGTCTAAGCTATTGACCCAAGAGGAAATTGATGCCTTAATGAATGGGCAAGTGTCTGGTAATGATGAACAGGATTCCTTGGCGGCAGATACTGAAAATGCTGTTATGGGTACGGCAACACAACAAGGGGTAACAGAGGGTTCCGGCCTATTGGATCAAGCAGCCATTGATGCTATGCTGCAAGGACAAATGCCGGATAATCAAGGTCCGGCTTTAACGGAAGAGAAACTGGATTACGGTAAATTAATGACAGAGCAAGAAATGGATGCCTTGGGAGAGATCGGCAACATCTCCATGGGTTCGGCCTCCACAACCCTGTCTGAGATACTCAGTCAAAAGGTAAATATCACCAGTCCAAGGGTTAAGATTTTATCCAAGGAGGAATTATTTGGTTCCTTTGAAGTCCCTTATTTAGTCATTAAGGTTGACTTTAACGAAGGGTTGAATGGTTATAACGTACTGGTGATAAAGATGAACGATGCCGCTACCATGGCCAGTCTGATGATGGGGGGGGACGGTACCCCCGTGTCTGAAGAAATCTCAGAAATGGAAATTAGTGCAGCATCTGAGGCTATGAATATGATGATTGGCACCGCCGCAACATCCCTGTCCCAAATGTTTCAGCGGACCATTAATATATCCCCACCGCAAACCAATTTACTTATGACAAAGGGTGATCCTCTGGCCCAACCGCCAGAGGATATCGAGAATGTTATTGTGGTGGTCTCCTTTGATATGAAAATTGGCGACCTGGTGGACACAGAAATTATGCAGATCATGTCAGTGGAGACTGCCAAAGAGGAAGCAGAGTTGCTATTAAGGGATATCATGGGCATGGCCATGGAAGAACCTCAGCGCCCAACCCAGACCCGACCTGCAGCAGATCGGACGGGTGATAACATACCCTCAGAGTTAGATCCATTGGCAGATATGTTTAAGGAGGAACCGTTATCCTCTCCGGCTCCCGAACCAATTGTCCCAACTTTTCCAACCCAGACACAACCCAGCCTTTCCTTAGGCTCCCTAGAGCAAAGGAATCTGGATTTAATCCTGGACATTCCGCTCAAGGTCAGTGTTATCCTGGGCAGAACCAAAAGGCCCATTAAGGATGTCTTAAAAATAGCACCTGGCTCAGTGGTAGAATTGGATTCCCTGGCCGATGAACCGGTAGATATCCTTGTTAATGGCACCCTAGTGGCTACCGGAGAAGTAGTGGTGGTCAACGAAAACTTCGGCGTCCGCATCACCAACATCATCAGCCAAATGGAGAGGATTAAACGCCTGGGGCGGTATAATTAGCAGAGCACAAGGGGACGGTTCTTTTGTGTTGTTCCATAGAACAACACAAAAGAACCGTCCCCTTGTGCTTGTTTAAGATATAGAACTTCGATGGAATAACGGTATCAGCAAGGAATGAAAACATCCTGAAAGCTAATAAATAAATCCCAATGCATATTCCCCATCATCCAGAGCCTTAAGGGCTGTGGGTATATCCTCCATACTAACAATTTCCTTTTGCTCCTCTTGAGTTAAGCCTAGCAGGGGCCCCAATATATTCTCCTGGATAAAGATTATGGCTTGGTCAGGGGAATCAGCTGTGCTTGAGTCAATAAAAGCACTGTTATCCTTCATGGTATTAATAAAAGAACAATCTCCACCCGGGTAAATGGTAAAAACGATTTTTTGGCCTCGGCCTTGTTGGCTTAGGGCAGCCATCCGGTTGAATAAAATATTAAGGTTAGCAAACCCGTGCGATAGAATATAATCTTCCTGAACGAAGTCCTTCGTTAGACGATCCAACAGGGAAAGGGGATGCAAAGCAGCTTTTTTTACTAATAATACCTTCGGCATCTAAATTACCTCCCTTAAAATAATAGCCCTCAGCTTTTTGGCCACGTCTCATGGCCATTACGATTATTTACTATCAATACGTGTCCAGCGGTTACTGTCCCGCTGGCGGTATTTTTCCATCATATTGTCAAAGGCCTTGTCCAAATCAATATTTAGAGAGTTGGCAAAGCACCCTATAATAAATAGGATATCGGCCAATTCAAGTTCCAGGTTGTTTTCCGGTTCCCCTTCTTTTTTTGGTTTTTGACCATAGAGATGGTTAACCTCCCGGGCCAGTTCACCTACTTCTTCGGTCAAACGGGCCAGCATGGATAGGGGATGCCAGTAGCCCTCTTCAAATTGACCAATCCAAGCATCCACATCCCTTTGCATGTCTTTCAGACTCACATCATCACTCCCGCATTAGAAAAAATTCACAGGTATATTATACCACCCACTGCCTCTTATTGTTACCCCTGGTGTATTTTTCATGTATTGGTGGAATAAAGTAGAACGTCTCACCGTATTAATACATAGAAGATAAAAGCTGGGGGGATTGTCTGTGCTTACACCAAGGTGGATTTTATTAAATAGGCGTAAACTGGTTCCCATAGCAGCTGTGGCTGTTGTCATTGTTTTGGGAGTTTTTTTGATTGGTACTATTTTTTCAGGCCCTAGCCAGTTAGATAACAAAAAAACCTTTGAAACTGCACTATACAATACGTTTGCCAGTAAAAGCTTCCGCTTTGATGTAGAATCCAAGCTGTTGGGGGACAATGGTTTTTACAGTAAGGTAGAAGGTGAAAGAGTGATGCCGGATAAAGTACATATCAAGGGAACGGTTCTAAAAACCCCGGTGGAGTTTACCCAAGTCAGTGATAACACCTACATGAAGGATCCCTTTTCTGGCAAATGGCTTACTTTAAAGGATATCAAACTATCACAATCCGAACTTTTTATCACGGAGCTGAACCCATTGGCTAATTTTAATTTCAAAGATATTCCAGAAATCAAGTTGTTAGGTGAAGAGGACTTGAATGGAGAAGCGTGTTATGTCTATGAATTAAAACCCAATGTTGAAAATGTGTATTTGGAAGAGCAGTTTTCAGATTTTTACTATAAAGTTTGGGTTGATAAAAAGAATGTAAACATTCGTCAAGCCTTTATTAACGCCAATCGACCTGAAAATGACGGTAACGGCTTGGATATTAAAATAAAGATTTGGGACTATAACAGAGACCTACAAATAGCTGCACCGACAAATTAGATAATAGCCATCAGCCGTTCAAACTATTCTAAGATAAAAAATGTCGTATCATTTGAGACGGCATTTTTTATGTGTTAATCGGAAAATCTATACGTATAATCTACATGGGCTATTGACGAAAAATGACTATTTTTGTTATGCTCATTTGGTAGGCAATGACTGGTAAGGAGTGAAAAAAATGCATCCCCACGTGGAAAAAATATTATTAGATGAGAAGCAGATTAAAGAACGGATTCAACAGTTAGGACAACAAATTTCCCAGGATTATCAGGGGAAAAGTATTTTAATGGTAGGGATTCTAAAGGGCGCCACAATTTTTCTAGCTGATTTGGTGCGAAATATTGAGGTACCGATCTTTATTGATTTTATGGCTGTATCCAGTTACGGAGCAGGCACCGTCTCATCCGGGGTAGTGCGGATATTAAAGGATCTGGATAAAAGCATAGAAGGCAAACATGTAATTATTGTGGAAGACATTGTCGATACCGGGCTTACCCTGCAGTACATGCTTGAAAATCTAAAATCACGGGGACCTGCCAGTGTGAAAATCTGCACCTTGTTGGACAAACCCGACCGGCGTAAAGCCGAGGTTCCCATTGACTATAACGGTTTCCAAATTCCCGATGAATTTGTTGTGGGCTGTGGCTTGGATTATAACGAGCTTTACCGCAACTTACCCTACATTGCCGTATTAAAGCCGGAGATTTACCAAGGCTAAGTTGCTTATCTAATTTTGCGATTAGCAAAATAACTTAAATTAGTTTAATTCGAACGGAGGTTTGTCCATGTCCCTGGCTGAACAGGAATTAATTTTGGTTCTCGATTTTGGTGGCCAATATACCCAACTGATTGCCCGCCGAATTCGTGATTGTAATGTGTATTGTGAAATTGAACCTTACAGTATAAACATTGAAAAAGTAAAGGCCAAAAACCCCAAGGGCATTATTTTTTCCGGGGGGCCGTCCAGTGTTTACGGTGAAAAGGCACCTGCCATTGACCCGGCGGTTTATGAGCTTGGGATTCCGGTACTTGGTATTTGTTATGGCATGCAACTTATGACGCATCAACTGCAGGGCAAGGTGGTTCCTGCAGAAATGCACGAATATGGTCGAACAGCCTTAAAGGTAATGCAATGTGACAATATCATGAAGAATCTCACCGCCGATGAGGAATGTTGGATGAGCCACGGTGACAGGGTGGAGCAAGTACCACCTGGTTTTCAGGTTATTGCGCAAACTGAAAAGGCACCAGTTGCTGCCATGGCCAACCTGGCAAAAAAACTTTATGCCGTTCAATTCCACCCAGAGGTGATTCATACCCCCAAGGGCATGGAAATTTTAAAGAGTTTCCTTTTTGATATTTGCGGCTGCAGCGGTTCCTGGAGTATGGGTTCTTTCCTAGAAGAGGCAGTGCAGGAGATCAAGCAAAGGGTTGGTCAACGTCGGGTGCTCTGTGCCCTTAGCGGCGGCGTTGATTCCTCAGTGGCTGCGGTTTTGGTACACCGTGCTGTGGGGGATAATTTGACCTGTGTATTTGTTGATCATGGCCTGCTGCGGAAGAATGAAGCCCAGCAAGTTGTCAAAACCTTCCGGGATCAGTTTAATATTAAGCTAATCCATGTGGATGCCTCAGAACGTTTTCTAGGCAAACTAAAGGGCGTGACGGACCCAGAACAAAAGCGTAAAATCATTGGTACTGAGTTTATCCGGGTCTTTGAAGAAGAATCCAGGAAACTGGGTGAAATTGATTTTCTGGTGCAGGGAACGCTGTATCCAGATGTTGTGGAAAGCGGCACAGCCACTGCCCAGGTAATTAAGTCGCACCACAATGTAGGTGGCCTGCCAGAAGATATGAAATTTGAGTTAGTGGAACCATTGCGCTGGCTCTTTAAAGATGAAGTTCGTCGCTTGGGAGGAGAATTGGGTATTCCAGATGAAATTGTCTGGCGCCAACCTTTCCCAGGCCCCGGTTTAGCCGTTCGTATCCTAGGTGAAATCACGAAAGAAAAGCTGGACATCCTACGGGAAGCTGATTTTGTCGTAAGGGATGAAATTAAAAACGCTGGCCTGAACAAAGAAATTTGGCAATACTTTGCCGTATTACCCAATATGCGCAGCGTTGGTGTTATGGGTGATGGGCGTACCTATGCCCATGCCATAGTGATACGAGCTGTCTACAGCCATGACGGCATGACCGCCGACTGGGCCAAGATCCCCCATGATGTACTGGGCAATATCTCCACCCGCCTGGTCAATGAAGTGGCCGAAGTAAACCGTGTGGTTTACGACATCACCTCCAAGCCTCCCGGCACCATTGAGTGGGAGTAGGGTAAAAGTGGCGTAATGCCTGGGTTTATAAAGGTTAGATAGGTTTGATTTCTTAGGGCTGGTGGTTTAGAATTTTGACTGTTTTTTAGGTCATCTAAACCACCAGTTTTGTTTTGCCAGCAAAAGAAAATACTCAAAGAAGCTGGCACGATGAAATCAAAAAATGACTAAGTGAAAACAGCATTTGGGATACTTGAGGAAAGATATAAGATCAACTGAGGATAGAAGAATAAAATTAGTATTAAAGGAAAAGTGGCATGATGAAAGCCGAAAATATAAAAAGGAAGCCAAAGAATGGTTCCTTTGCTTTCCTCTGTTGGACGTTATTTGGTAAACAGATCAAGGCGTGTAATGGTTCAAATTAAGATTGATTATCAATGAATGGTACTGGATTGTATCAAAGGTAGCAAATCAATACAGAATATGGCAGAATATAAGCATATCGAATTAACATAATGAATGGAGAAGTGAAAATTATGAGTAGTTTACCCAATTGCCCAAAATGCAATTCAAAATTCACGTACGATGATGGAAGTCTTTTGATTTGTCCAGAATGTGGTCATGAGTGGACGTTAGAATTAGAGACTGACAATCGTGAAGATAAAAAGATTATCAAAGATGCAAATGGAAATGTCTTAAACGATGGTGATTCTGTAACGGTAATCAAAGACCTTAAAGTAAAAGGAAGTTCATCCGTCTTAAAAATGGGTACAAGAGTAAAAAATATACGTTTGGTTGATGGGGATCATAATATTGATTGTAAAATTGATGGTTTTGGAGCTATGAAATTAAAATCTGAACTGGTTAGAAAGGTCTAAATACAATTTTTAGTGGGACAAATAACCTGTCCCCTTGTCCCTGAAGTTAATAAAGACCGCCTGAGCAAGGTGGTCTTTAAAACATTTACGGATAATGGATATTTCGGTTTAAGCCTCTGTATTATCCCAGTTGCAGCGGTTGTCTATTCATATTGTTCTCTTCATTTAGGAACGAAAATGACAAGGTTATTTAAGAACGAATGAGAAAAGCCGAAAGGAATAATAGCAATGTTTTAAACCTAAGGGGAGAGACAAATGAGTAGCAACCAAGGGCCATTTACAAAGAATAGCCTGATCACGATGCGGGATGTTGCTTCGGGGCGGGAGTATAAAGGACATATAATAGCTGATTATGGCACCTATTTAGTCATTAATCCAGAGCAAGAGGCCATCATGAACCCCGGCCAACAAATAACGGTAGCTCTTACCGAGCCGGACAAGCCTCTGGTTTTTGATAGTTACATATGCTTCCTGGGTCAAGATTTGAAAAATCAGTTTTGTGTTTATGTACCACCAAATCTGGATAAAAAAAAGAAACGGAAATACTTACGCTTGGGTGTAGAGTTAACCATGTTATATCGGGTTGATGAACGAGAGGTTCACACCAAAACGATTAATATTTCTGCCGGTGGGGTTTACTTTTTCACTCCGAAGCGTCTGGTATCCGGGCAGGATATTGAGATTGAGTTACACTTACCGCAAAATACGATCACCATCGGGGCCAAGGTTCTCCGCACCATGCTGAATGCAGCAAGCGTGGAGTTTTATGAGGATATGGAAAAGATTCATTTATTGGCGGCGTACTTATATCGTTGTTCATTGCTAAAAAACATTCAAGAGGAAACTCCTTAGGGGCAAGGGGACAGGCCAACGGTTAGTAGAATTTTTTGTAAAAAATTGTCCTTTCCTCGTTGACAAAGGAGTAAGCTCTTGTTACTATGAGGTTGTACAAAATGAATTGTTCCGTATATGCTTGGGAATTGGCCCAGGTGTTTCTACCGGGCGACCGTAATTGCCCGACTACGGGAGGGAAAGTGTACCTAGGGTTCCACGACCTTTTGGTTGGTTCGGACCGAGCGGTACAGGCGTTAGCGCGCTACACCGATAGGGATAAAAGCCCAGGCGGTAGGTTTCACTCTATGTGAGGAGACCTATCGTGCTGGGCTTTTTTTGTTTTGGTTGGAGCCTAACTGCATGAAACTTTTTCCGTAGTAAATAATACCTATGAAACACTTATGCCAATACAGCTGGAACTGACAACTAAGGGAGGAAATTCAACGTGCTGGAACAGTTATTCAAGCTCAAGGAGAACAACACCACCGTTAGAACAGAGGTGGTAGCCGGTCTGACAACGTTTATGACAATGGCTTATATCCTGTTCCTGAATCCCAATATCCTAGCCGGGACTGGCATGGATAAGAACGCTGTATTTTTTGGTACTGCCGTGGCTGCCGGTATTGTTACAATTGCCATGGGTCTCTATGTAAACTTTCCCGTCGCACTGGCCCCTGGTATGGGTCTGAATGCTTACTTTGCTTCCATTGCTGCCCAGGGACAAGGAATGGCCTGGGAAACAGCATTGGGTGCTGTATTTATTTCGGGTATTATTTTTATTATTCTAACCGTAACACAGATTCGTCAAATCCTAATGGTTGCTATTCCTAACTCCATGAAGCGGGCTATTACCGTTGGTATTGGTTTATTCATTACCATCGTTGGTTTTAAACTTTCCGAATTAGCCATTGTTGTAGCAGGTCCGGTGATACCGCCTACCTTGGAGGGACTGCAAACGGGCGGCGTAGCTACCCTAAAGTTTTTTGAGTGGAATTTATCCATGGGCTCTTTCCATAATCCATCCGTAATCGTTACGGTTATTGGCCTTGTGATTACGAGTATATTAATGGCCAGACGAGTTAAAGGATCCCTGTTAATTGGTATTCTTTTATCCACCATTATCGGTATACCCTTTGGTGTTACCGTAATTCCTGAGAACTTCAGCCCCTTTGCTTTACCCGATCTGAGCAATGTATATGTTGGTAAATTAGATATTATGGGTGCTCTTGAAATAGGTATCTGGACCGTGGTCTTTACCTTCACCTTTGTGGAACTTTTTGATACCTTTGGTACCCTGGTAGGAACTGCCGGTAAGGCCGGGTTATTGGACGAAAATGGTCAGTCTCCTAAAATTGGTAAAGCCATGCTGGTAGATGCCGTGGGTGTTTCCTTTGGTTCCTTTATGGGTACCAGTACCATCACTTCCTATGTTGAAAGTGCTGCTGGTGTTGGCGAAGGTGGACGAACGGGTTTAACTGCGGTGACCGTCGGTGTTTTGTTCCTGTTGGCCTTGGTCATTGCGCCATTGGCTGGTCTGATTCCCAATGCAGCCACCGCACCTGCCTTAATTATCGTAGGTCTGCTGATGGCATCTGCCATTGGCGACATTGACTTTAATGATTTTACCGAAGGCTTTTCAGCCTTCCTAACATTTATTATCATGCCCTTTACCTACAACATCGCCAATGGTATCGCCGCCGGTATCATTTTCTACACCGTCTTAAAGGTGGTCACCGGTCATGCTAAAGAAGTACATTGGATGATGTATCTGCTGTTCGTAATTATTGTGGCCCGCTACCTATTCCTGGGCGGCGAGTAAAACTAAAGGAGGTACTGTGATGAAGGCTTTGGTTGGAATTGTTTTAGGCAGCGATTCGGATCTGCCGCTGATGAAAGATACAGTTAAAATGTTGGATCAATTGGAAATCCCCTATGAGGTAACCATATCCTCAGCCCATCGGGCCCCGGATAAAACCGCTGAGTATGCCCGTACTGCCAAGGTCAGGGGATTAAAGGTCATTATTGCCGCAGCCGGGTTGGCAGCCCACCTGCCAGGCGTCATCGCGGCTCATACTGTTTTACCCGTTATTGGCGTGCCAGTAAAATCCGGCGCTTTAGATGGGGTAGATGCCCTTTATTCCATCGCCCAAATGCCACCGGGAATTCCGGTGGCCTCAGTGGCCATCAATGGCGCCAAGAATGCTGCCATATTGGCAGCTCAAATCCTTGCCTTGGCCGATGATACACTGGAAAAAAAGTTATACCGGATGAAGGAAGAGTTGGCCAGGGAAGTGGAGGCCAAGGACAGCAAACTGAAAGAGCTGGGTGTAGAGGGTTACCTTAATAATAAGTAACCGAATTGAAACGGAGGAACCGAACCAATGATAGAACGTTATACCTTGCCCGAAATGAAGCAGATCTGGTCTGATGAAAACAAATTTCAAAAGTGGCTGGATGTAGAAATTGCTGCCTGCGAGGCTATGGCGGAACTAGGACAAATTCCCCGGGAGGCATTGGAAAATATCAAGGCCAAGGCGTCCTTTCATGTTGAGCGGGTGCTGGAGATTGAAGAGGTTACCCGTCACGATGTGATTGCCTTCTTGACCTGTGTGGCAGAAAACGTGGGCGAGGATTCTAAGTATATTCATATGGGGCTGACTTCTTCGGACGTGGTAGACACTGCCCAGTGTGTACGTATGAAAGAAGCCGGTGCAATCATCCTCAAAAAATTAGAACGACTGCGTTTGGTACTGCTGGAAAGGGCCAAGGAACACCGTCAAACCCTCATGATTGGGAGAACCCATGGAATTCATGCGGAGCCCATGACCTTTGGTTTGAAGATGCTGCTGTGGGTGGCAGAAACCGAGCGCAACATGGAGCGCTTACAGCAGGCTATTAAGACCGTAAGTGTGGGGGCCATTTCCGGTGCCGTAGGAACCTATGCCAATATTGACCCCAAAATTGAAGCCTATGTCTGCAAAAGCCTTGGTCTCGAACCAGCCCGGGTATCTACCCAGATTTTACAACGGGATCGTCACGCTGAATATCTTTGCACCATGGCAGTCATTGCTGCTTCCTTGGATAAGTTTGCTACGGAAATCCGCAATCTGCAGCGGACAGATATTTTGGAAGTGGAAGAGTACTTTAACAAGGGTCAAAAGGGTTCCTCAGCCATGCCTCACAAAAGGAATCCCATCACAGCCGAAAATGTTTCCGGTTTGTCCCGGGTGGTTAAGGCCAATGCCATGGCAGCCCTGGACAATGTGACCCTGTGGCATGAAAGGGATATTTCCCACTCCTCTGCAGAACGTGTGATCATTCCCGACAGTACCACTGCTTTGGACTTTATGCTATACCGCTTCACCGGCATTATGGAAAAACTGCTGGTGTACCCGGAAAACATGAAACATAACCTAGAAAAAACCCTTGGCTTAGTATTTTCCCAACGGGTATTACTGGCCCTAGTGGATAAAGGTTTAACCAGGGAAACAGCCTACGAACTGGTACAAAGAAATGCCATGGAAGCCTGGCGCACGGGTACTAAGTTTATCGAGCGATTGGAAGCAGATGCAGATATCAAAGGGTATTTAACTTCCCAGGAACTAACCGGTCTATTTGATTACAGCTATCATTTATCCCATATCGACGATATTTACGCTCGGTTTGGTTTATAAAAATAAAGTTTATTATCCCCTAAATAGGGGATAATAAGCACCCTGTTAAGCCAATATTCGGCTAGTTAAAAGGAAAGGGGGGAAGGACCTAATTGAAAAAGCTGGAAATGTTGTATGAAGGTAAGGCCAAGAAGGTTTACCGCACCGATAGCCCTGACCATTATTGGGTAGAGTACAAAGATGATGCCACTGCCTTTAATGGACAGAAAAAAGGTACCATTGATAATAAAGGCATCGTCAACAATAAGGTATCTGCCGTGTTCTTTAAGCTTATGGAAAGCAATGGGATTCCCACTCACTTTGTTGAGTTGGTCAATGATCGGGAAATGATTGTTAAGGCCTTGGAAATCATCAAAGTAGAGGTTGTGGTACGCAATATCGTAGCAGGCACCCTGGCAAAAAGAGTCGGATTGCCCGAGGGAACGATTCTGCCGAAAACCGTTCTTGAATATTATTATAAAGATGACGAATTGGGTGACCCCTTAATCAACGCTTCACACATTGCTGCACTAGATCTAGCCACCTCTGAGCAAATGGCCTTCATCAAAGAAACAGCCCTTAAAGTAAATACCATTATGCGAGAATTCCTGGCCCCAGTTAACATTGACCTGATCGATTTCAAATTAGAATTTGGGGTTCACCAAGGTCAAGTCATCCTGGGTGATGAAATTTCCCCAGACACCTGTCGTTTCTGGGATAAAGCCACCGGCGAGAAACTAGATAAGGATCGCTTCCGCAGAGACCTTGGCAATGTGGAAGGAGCTTATCAGGAGGTACTAAGAAGGTTGACTGGGGAAGAATAAACATTGGGCCATGAGCCTTCATACCCCAAATCATAAACAGGCAAAAAAAGCCCAAGTCTCATGGCACATGGCTGTTAAGACGATAGCCAAGATTCGACATTACGCCTATCATATATTAATAAATTCTACCTGAAAAGGTCAACACATTTTTGCTTAACAATAAGATACAAGGAGGGTTTAGCGTGTTTCAAGCAAAGATTTACGTTACCCTTAGGAAGAGTGTACTAGATCCTCAGGGCAATGTGGTTCGTAAATCCCTTTTTGCTCTGGGCTATGACAATGTTCCTGAAGTCCGTATTGGACGGTATATGGTGGTGGATATTGAAGCCGCCGATAGGGATGCAGCAGAAAAACAAGTGCGTGATATGTGTGATAAATTGTTGGTAAACCCGGTGATTGAAGATTATACATTTGAATTGGTGGAGGTGTAAAGCGTGAAATTTGGAGTGGTGGTTTTTCCTGGCTCCAATTGTGACGCCGACTGCCTGCATGCCATCAAAGTTGTCACCGGACAGCCGGCGGAATACATTTGGCATAAAGCCGGCAGCGTGGAGGGTTATGATTGCATTGTGCTGCCCGGGGGTTTTTCCTATGGGGATTACTTACGCTGTGGTGCCATTGCCAGGTTTTCTCCGGTAATGGCACCGGTTATTGAATTTGCCCGCAAAGGCGGCCTGGTGCTGGGAATTTGCAATGGATTTCAAGTTTTGACCGAGGCAGGTCTGCTGCCCGGTGCACTGCATCGCAATAAAAATTTATCTTTTTTATGTCACGATACCTATTTAAGGCTGGAGAACAATAGTATCCCCTTTACAACCCTGGGGAATTTGGGCAGTGTTATGAAGGTTCCCATTGCCCATGGAGAGGGAAACTATTATGTCGATTCGGAAACGCTTAAACAATTAGAAGAAAATAACCAAGTGGTTTTCCGCTATTGTACTAAAGAGGGTGAAATTACCCCAGAGGCCAATCCCAATGGTTCCCTTAACAACATCGCTGGTATTTGCAATGAGCAGGGCAATGTGCTTGGGATGATGCCTCATCCAGAACGCTGTGCCGAGGAAATACTGGGCAATACCGATGGACAAGTTATTTTTAAATCCCTATTGACAGCCTGGCAGAGGAGGTGTGGCTAATGACAATAGAAGCAAAGGTTTGGCGTGAGATGGGTTTGACCGACTCTGAGTACCAGCGCATTGTAGAAATACTGGGCCGTCAGCCCAATTATGTGGAAATTGGTATCTTTGCTGTGATGTGGTCAGAGCACTGCAGCTATAAAACATCCAAGCCAGCTTTAAAAACCTTACCCACCGAGGGACCGGCCATTCTCCAGGGACCAGGCGAAAATGCCGGCATTGTCGACATCGGTGATGGACAGGCCGTGGTGTTTAAGATCGAAAGCCATAACCACCCTTCGGCCATTGAGCCTTATCAGGGTGCCGCTACTGGTGTGGGTGGTATTTTACGAGATATCTTCACCATGGGAGCAAGACCCATTGCTGTTTTAGATAGTCTGCGTTTTGGGGAGCTTAACGATCCCCGGGTACGTTATCTCTTTGATGGCGTGGTGGCCGGTATCAGCGGTTATGGTAACTGCATCGGTGTACCTACGGTGGGTGGCGAAGTTTATTTCTCAGACAGTTATGAAGACAACTGCCTGGTTAATGTTATGTGTGTTGGTTTAATCGAGCAAAAGGATATTAAAAAGGGTGTGGCCTCCGGTGTCGGCAACCCCGTGATGGTGGTGGGTGCTAAAACCGGTCGGGATGGTATCCACGGAGCGACCTTTGCCTCGGAGGAACTTAGCGAAGCAGCGGCAGAGAGGCGCCCAGCCGTACAGGTGGGGGACCCCTTTATGGAAAAACTGCTGTTGGAGGCCTGCCTGGAGGTCATCAAAACCGATTATGTAGTGGGTATTCAGGACATGGGGGCGGCTGGATTGACCAGTTCCTCTTGTGAAATGGCCAGTCGTGCCGGTACCGGCTTAGAAATGGATTTAGCTTTGGTGCCCCGCCGGGAAGAGGGCATGACCCCTTATGAATTAATGCTTTCAGAATCCCAGGAACGCATGCTGCTGGTGGTGAAAAAAGGCAGCGAGGACAAGGTTAAGGAAATATTTGCCAAGTGGGATCTGGACTGTGTGGTGGTGGGACAGGTGACCGAAGACGGCATCCTGCGCCTGAAGGAAGGGGAAGCGGTGGTGGCGGAAATACCAGCCAAGGCCCTGACCGACGAAGCACCCTTATATCAGCGGCCCACGGAGGTTCCCGCTTATTTGGCAGAGGTACAGAATTACCCGCTGGAACAGCTTAATCTGCCGGAAGATTATAACGAGATATTGTTAAAATTATTGGCTTCCCCTAACATTGCCAGCAAGGAATATGTCTATCGGCAGTATGACCACATGGTGGGTCTCAATACCGTGGTACTGCCTGGTTCCGATGCGGCTGTGCTCCGGGTCAAGGGTACCAAAAAGGGAATTGCCATGACCACCGACTGTAATGGACGTTTTTGTTATTTGGACCCAAAGACCGGGGCAGCCATTGCTGTGGCCGAGGCCGCCCGCAATCTGGTGTGCTCAGGGGCCAAGCCTCTGGCTGTCACCAACTGCCTGAACTTTGGTAATCCTGAAAAACCCGAAGTCATGTGGACCTTCTGGCGTTGTATCGAGGGCATGGGAGAAGCTTGCCGGGTCTTGGAAACGCCAGTGACCGGCGGTAATGTCAGCTTATATAACGAAACCAAGGGCAATGCCGTTTTTCCCACACCGACCATTGGTATGGTAGGCCTGGTGGAAGATCTTGATAAAGTCTGCACCCAGGGCTTTAAGGAGGAGGGAGATATCATCTTCCTCATCGGTGAAACTCTGCCGGAGTTGGGTGGCAGCGAATATCTAAAGATGCATTTTGGCCTGGAAAAAGGCCAAGCACCTAAATTGGATTTGGACTTAGAGAAAAGAGTACAGCAATTTGTGCTGTCTGAAATAAAAAGCGGCCTGATTAAATCCGCCCATGATTGTTCCGAGGGTGGTTTAGCAGTAGCCTTGGCCGAGTGTTGCATCACTGGCGGTCTGGGAGCGGATATCACCATGGTGCGTCGGTTCCGGGGGGATGCGCTGCTCTTTGGTGAAAGTCAATCCCGCATCGTAATCTCTATCCCGCCTGACAAAGGGGTAGAATTGGTGAAAAAATTGGTAGATGTCGGTGTACCCTATACTCAGTTAGGCCAGGTGGCCGGGTCAGACCTAAATATTAATGTTGTTAATCCTGGTTGCAGCGGCTGCGGCGGCAATCTAGTCAACCTACCCGTAGCAAAGTTAGAAGAAACCTGGCGGGGGGCGATTGAATGTTTAATGAAATAGACCCCATACTTTACCCGGATAAGCCGGCGGAGGAGTGTGGCATTTTTGGCATTTATGCACCGGGCCTGGACGTGGCCCGGCTTACCTATTACGGCCTTTTTGCCTTGCAGCATAGGGGCCAGGAAAGCGCTGGTATTGCCGTGGCGGATGGCGGCGGCATAGAATTGCGTAAGGGCATGGGTTTGGTACCGGAGGTTTTTGCCTGTCACAGTTTGGATAGTTTTTCCGGCTTTGCTGCCATTGGTCATGTGCGCTATGCCACCACTGGCTCCAGCCAACCCCTTAATGCCCAACCGCTGGTTTTCCGTTACGCCAAAGGCATGCTGGGTTTATCTCACAATGGCAATCTTACCAATGTTGCGGATCTAAGTATTCAGTTGGCCTCCACCGGATCAGTCTTTCAATCCACCACGGACAGTGAAGTCCTGGTTAACTTAATAGCCCGTTACAATGCCAACAGCATCGAAGAGGCCCTCATGAAGTGCATGATCGACGTTAAAGGTGCCTATTCCTTGCTCATCATGACCGAGGATACCCTTTATGCGGCCCGGGATCCCCATGGTTTTCGTCCCCTTTGTCTGGGACGCCTGGGAGAAGGGTATGTGGTGGCTTCGGAATCCTGCGCCCTAACCACGGTAGGTGCCACCTTTATCCGTGACCTGGAACCAGGTGAAATACTGCGCATTGACCGCAGCGGGGTCAATTCCACCCAAGGTTTGAAAGCCCCCCGGCCAGCCCATTGTATTTTTGAGTATATTTACTTTGCCCGCCCCGATAGCACCATGGATGGCTATAATGTCAACAAGGTACGCCGGGAGATGGGGCGTCAATTGGCCCAGGAATATCTGGTAGATGCTGATATCGTGATACCGGTGCCGGATTCCGGTACCGCGGCAGCCAGAGGTTATGCCGAAGAGGCAGGTATTGCCTTTGAAGAGGGGCTGATGAAAAACCGTTACATTGGCCGGACCTTTATCCAGCCCACCCAGCAAATGAGGGAATTAGGGGTACAAATTAAATTAAATCCCATCCGGGAGGTGCTGGAGGGCAAAAGGGTGGTGATGGTGGATGATTCCATCGTACGGGGCACCACCAGTCAAAAGCTCGTGACGATGCTCAGGGAGGCCGGGGCCAAAGAAGTTCATATGGTGATCAGTTCACCGCCGGTTCTACGGTCTTGCTATTACGGCATTGATACCTCGGATGAAAAGGAGTTAATTGCCGCCAAGATGTCTCAGGATGAGATCTGTCAGTCCATTGAGGCAGACGGCTTGCATTATCTAAGTCTGGAAGGTTTATTACAGATTTTTGCACCAAAAGAAGAGTACTTTTGTACCGCATGTTTTGATGGAAACTACCCGGTAGAAGTGCCCAAGACGAATAAAAAGGCTAAGAACAGTCTGGAATAGGGGAGTGTAGCGATGACGGAACAAAAAGCAAAGTCCCTTACCTATGCTGCTGCCGGGGTTAATATTGAAGCAGGGAACCGTGCCGTGGGGCTGATGAAACAAGCAGTACGCAGCACCCTGCGACCGGAAGTTCTTACCGAGATTGGCGGCTTTGGCGGACTTTTTGCCTTAAATACAGATAAATATAAGGAACCCGTGTTGGTTTCCGGCACCGATGGGGTGGGCACCAAACTGCGGGTGGCTCAACTGACGGGTGTTCACCATACCATCGGTATTGATGCCGTGGCCATGTGTGTCAATGATATTTTAGTCCAGGGCGCAGAACCACTATTTTTCCTGGATTACCTGGCTGTGGGTAAGCTCCAACCAGAAAGGGTAGCCGAGATCGTGGAGGGTGTTGCCGAAGGCTGCCGTCAGGCTGGCTGCGCCTTGATTGGTGGAGAAACGGCTGAGATGCCGGGTTTCTATGGCGAAGAGGAATATGATATTGCTGGTTTTGCTGTGGGTGTGGTGGATCGCAGCCGCCTAATAAACGGCAAAGATATTGCACCCGGGGATGTGGTCATAGGTCTCGGGTCCTCCGGCTTGCACAGTAACGGTTATTCCCTGGCCCGTAAGGCCCTATTAGAGGTGGCTGGCTACAGTGTCACTGATTTCCTGCCAGAACTTGGCCGGACAGTGGGGGACGAACTGCTGATGCCCACCCGTATCTATGTTAAATCCGTGCAAAGTCTGCTAGAGAAGTATTCCATTAAGGGGATGGCCCACATCACCGGCGGCGGCTTAACAGAAAATCTTCCCCGGATTCTGCCCCCTGAGGTTCAGGTGGTATTGGATCCCTCGACTTGGCCTGTATTGCCGGTGTTTAAGCTGATTCAAAAAATAGGCCGAGTGGCTCCGGAAGAAATGCTGCGCACCTTTAATATGGGCATTGGTATGGTATTGATCGTTCCGGCAGCAGAGGCAGCGGCGATCATGCAGGATTTAGCAAGCTGCCAGGAGCAAGCCTATCGGATTGGACGGGTGGAGAGCGGTGTGCCACAGGTTCGGTATGAGTCCGTGAAGGTCTGAGGGAGATAATTCTGATGAAAAAATTACGCTTAGGTGTCCTGGCCTCGGGCCGGGGTTCCAATTTGCAAGCCATTATGGATCGCTGCCAAACCGGTTCCCTGGCCGCCGAAGTGGTGGTGGTGATCAGTGATAAACCAGCGGCCTATGCCTTGGAGCGGGCCCGCCGGGCGGGGATTGCCGCCTATGGCCTGGAGATGGCAGCCTTCCCCAGTAAAAGGGAGTATGAACAGGCTGTGGTTGAACTACTTCGGGAGGCCGACATACAACTTCTTTGTCTGGCTGGCTATATGAGACTGGTGGGGGAACCTTTATTGCAGGCCTTTCCCAATAAAATAATGAATATACACCCAGCGCTGCTGCCGTCCTTTCCCGGCCTGCACGGTCAAAGGGACGCCCTGCAGTATGGGGTTAAAATAGCTGGCTGTACCGTACATTTCATCGACGAAGGTATGGACACAGGACCGATCATTTTGCAGGCAGCAGTGCCGGTTTTAGGTGATGACACCGAAGAGACCCTGGCCGCCCGTATTTTAGAGCAGGAACACCGACTTTACCCGGAAGCCATTCAACTCTATGCTGAGGGACGCTTAGAGGTCGAAGGCCGGCGGGTATATATCAAGTAAAGACAAGGGATGGTTCTGCTGTCTGCGGAATAATACGCTGGCCGTGTGCCGTGAGCCATGAGCGAAAGACCCAAAAGCCAAAACCTGCACAAAAGGCCCAGGGCCTTCTGCCAAGGGTTTTAAAGCAAATGGCTAAATTTCGAAAGAAAGGCGTGAAGGTTTGTGCAAGTAAAACGCGCTTTAATCAGTGTATCCAATAAAACGGGTCTTGTTGACTTTGCCCAGGGTCTGGCAGAACTGGGTGTGGAGATTATCTCCACCGGGGGAACAGCCAAAACCTTGCGGGAGGCTGGGGTACCCGTGGTTTATATCTCAGAGGTGACAGGTTTTCCAGAAATTCTGGACGGTCGGGTAAAGACCTTACACCCCAATGTGCACGGTGGCATTCTGGCCATGCGTACCGAGGAACATCTCCGGCAATTAACGCAATACAAGATTACCCCCATTGATCTGGTGGTGGTGAATCTTTACCCTTTCCGGGAGACCATTGCTAAACCCCATGTTAGCCTGGAAGATGCCATCGAGAATATTGATATTGGTGGACCCACCATGGTTCGGGCGGCGGCCAAGAACCATGCCTATGTGGGCATTGTGGTCAATCCCCAAAGATATGGTGAGGTGCTGGCGGCCCTGCAGGAGCGGGGAGAATTATCTGCTAAACTGCGCTTGGCCCTAGCCAGAGAAGCCTTTGCCCACACTGCCAGTTACGATACAGCCATCGCCAATTACTTAGGGCAGGTGACAGATGATGAAATATTCCGCCCGGAATTTAACCTTTCCTTCGTAAAGGCTCAAGAGCTGCGTTACGGAGAAAACCCCCACCAAAGAGCTGCCTTTTATAGAGATCCTGCCATCAGCGGGCCTTGCATTGCCAATGCCCGCCAACTGCACGGCAAGGAACTTTCCTATAATAATATTTTGGATGCCAACAGTGCCTTGGAACTGGTAAGGGAATTCTCCGAGCCCAGTGCGGTTATTATTAAACACAATAACCCCTGTGGTACTGCCACAGCCGAGAGTTTAGTGGCAGCTTATCAAAGGGCTCTTGAAGCAGATCCTGTCTCTGCCTTTGGTGGCATTGTGGCAGTTAACGGCATACTTGATGGAGCAACCGCTGCTGAAATGTCTAGGATTTTCCTAGAGGCCATTATTGCGCCGGACTTTACCGGCGAGGCTTTAGAGATATTGACGAAGAAAGCCAATCTTCGGCTGCTGACCACCGGGGAACTGATAGAGCAAACCAAGGATGTATTGGAAGTTCGTAAGGTTAATGGTGGTCTTTTGGTGCAGGAGGCCGATCGGCTGGTATTAAACATGGATGAGTTGAAGGTTGTTACCGAAAGGCAACCCTCCGCAGAAGAATTAAAAGATCTGCTTTTTGCCATGACTGTGGTCAAGCATGTGAAGTCCAATGCCATTGTGCTGGGCAAGGCCGGCCAAATCATTGGTGTTGGTGCAGGACAGATGAATCGCGTTGGTTCGGCCCGGATTGCCTTTGAACAGGCCGGTGACAAAGCCCAGGGGGCTGTTTTGGCCAGTGATGCCTTCTTCCCCTTCCGGGATACGGTGGACGAAGCGGCCAAGGCTGGGATTAAGGCTATCATTCAGCCCGGTGGTTCCATCCGGGATGAAGAGTCTATTCAGGCTTGCAATGAACATGGCCTTGCCATGGTCTTCACTGGTATGAGGCATTTTAAGCATTAGGAATTTAAGATTGGCAGGGGTTAAATAGCTTAGCAGGAGTGGTCTGGTAATGAAAATTTTAGTGGTTGGCGGCGGCGGGCGAGAACATGCCCTGGTCTGGAAGCTTAAACAAAGCCCTCGGGTCAAGGAAATATATTGTGCCCCGGGTAATGCTGGCATTAGCGAAATTGCTACCTGCATTCACGTTGCCGCAGAGGACAATCAAGGTCTGTTAAATTTTGCCCAAAAGGAACAAATCGATCTCACCGTGGTGGGACCGGAAATACCCCTTACCAACGGCATCGTGGATTTGTTCCAAAAGGAAGGGCTGAAGATCTTTGGTCCCTCCAAGGCTGCTGCGGAAATTGAGGGCAGCAAAGCCTTGGCCAAGGATATTATGGCCAAATACAATATCCCCACAGCCCGTTATGCCACCTTTGAAGAAGCAGAGGAAGCCAGGGCCTATGTGCGGCAATACGGGGCCCCCTGTGTCATCAAGGCCGATGGCTTAGCCGCAGGCAAGGGAGTCATTGTAGCCATGGATGATGAAACCGCTTTGGCTGCAGTGGATATCATTATGGCCGAACGGGCCTTTGGCAAAGCCGGGGATCGGGTGGTCATTGAAGAATTTTTACAGGGGGAAGAAGTAAGTATCCTTGCCTTTGTGGAGGGGGAAACCATTGTCCCCATGGTGGCCTCCCAGGATCACAAACGGGTGGGTGATCAAGATAGCGGCCCCAACACCGGTGGCATGGGGGCCTATGCCCCGGCACCGGTCTATACACCGGAACTGGCCAAAATTGTGGAAAAAGATATTCTCTACCCCACCGTAAAAGCTTTGGCCGCCGAAGGCCGGCCCTATCGGGGTGTGCTCTATGCCGGTTTAATGGTAACTCCCCAGGGACCCAAGGTATTGGAATTTAACGCCCGTTTTGGTGATCCGGAGACTCAGCCGGTACTTGGCCTGCTGGAGACCGATTTGGTGGATATTATGGAAGCCATCTTAGAAGGGAACTTAGCCCAGCAATCGGTGCAGTGGAAGGATCAGGCCGCCGTCTGCGTGGTAATGGCTGCCAAGGGCTACCCCGGGGAATATGAAAAGGGTATGCCTATTTCCGGTTGTGATCAGGTTCCTGCCGGAGTCGAGGTATTTCATGCTGGGACAACCCTAAAGGATGGCCAAGCCGTTGTATCTGGCGGCCGAGTCTTAGGCGTAACCGCCGTCGGCCCAGATATCTCCACAGCCATTGAGCAGGCTTATCAGGGAGTAAAGGCTATCCATTTTGAGGGAGCACACTATCGATCAGACATCGCCCACCGGGCATTAAACAGAGAATAGCCATCCGCTAAATAGCGGTCTATGAACAACGATGTTATTGAATTATTGAAAAGGCCAAACTGTCAAACATCATCTGACGGTTTGGCCTTTCGTTGTCTTAGCCGAAGAAAAAGACCCAAAAGAAAACATTCAAATAAAGCGGCAGGCTATTCTTGGTTCTCACGTTCAAATACCACTTCAACCTTTGAGAGAGCTTCCGGTTGGGAACGAAAGTAAATCGTTCTACTTGGATAGGCCATGGATACGCCTGCTTCTTCGAATACCTGCATAATAATAAAATTAATTTCTTCTTTTACTTTCAAAAATTCTTCCCAAACAGTTGTCTTGGTAAAGAAATAGAGGAAAATATCGAGGCTGTTCTCGTTAAAGCTATCAAAGGTTACAAAAATTGTATCCGGGTGAATAGCCGGATGGTTTTTTAACACATTCTTTATTTGGCTTACCGTTTTTTCTAATTTAGCCTTGGGTGTATCATAGGTAACTCTTAAATTGAACGTAATACGTCGTTTTCCCATTTTACTCCAGTTGGTAATGTTTTCGTTAGCGAGGGTTGCATTGGGTACTGTTACAACTGCTTGGGCAAAAGTCCGTACCTTTGTACTGCGAAAAGTAATATCCTCCACAGTACCTTCAACGCTAGGGGTCATTATCCAATCACCGATGGAAAAAGGTTTTTCAGTAATAATAACTACACCGCCAAACAAGTTGCCAATAGCATCCTTTGCTGCCAATGCAAAGGCCAGGCCTCCTAAGCCAAGTCCGGCTACAAAACCGTTTACATCATAATCAAATTCTTGAGCGATAATGCTAAAACTGATGGCAATTATAATAAAGCGGATAGCTTTTGAAATAAAGGGGATTAGTATTTGGTCGATTTCGATGTTCATTCGTTCATTTATTTTATTAAATAGAATGGATGAACGAGAAGAGAGATTGTATAATCCCCAAGCAACAATAACGATTACAGAAGACCGGATTATTTTTAAGAATATAGGGTTTGTTTGCTCAATATAAGGAAAATAACCGGCTGAAACATAAATACCAATGATGATAAAGAGCCAGCGAAAAGGGTGTTCAAAGGAAAGACATAGGTGAGAGAAAAAATCAGTAGGTGTTTTTTTACTTATAAATAAAATTAGTCGGAAAACGTATTTGGTAAAAAGCTTTCTAAATAACAAAAAGAGTAACAGAATACCAATGGAAATGCCAAGGCTTTCAAGGTTCTCATGGGGCATGCTAAATCCTTCCTTTCAAGGGGGTGGGCTTGTATTTTTGCATGATTCACCTGGATGCTGCCTGCGGACGCTCACTTAGTGCGCGAGCCTAAAGTGAAATTTATAAAACGAGTGGAGACGTGAGGGTATAAAATGTTAACCACCTATGAGTATATCTAAAACCGCTCCTCAGGGGAACAACAAGAAGAAAAGTTTTTGATTTTTGTTTATAGTGTTTATAGGGGCCGACTGCTTGGCTTCAAAAATAATTTGTTACTTTAAAATAATAATATCATAAAGGATTTAATGCTTTAACGTCGAAAAGGGGTAGAGGAAACATATGATAAAAAGCTTATTTTGGTCATAATAATAGATAGCACGGGGGGGATTTCCTTGAAATATCAGGGTAAATTAAAAGATAAACTCAATGACCGCCTTTTCGAAGCGGTTTTGTCCCTGGAGAATATTGATGAATGCTATCAGTTCTTTGAAGATATATGTACCGTATCCGAACTCCGCTCCCTGGCTCAACGACTGGAAGTGGCAAAAATGTTGGAAGCCAATCGAACTTATGGTGAAATTGCCACGAATACCGGGGCAAGCACAGCGACCATCAGTCGGGTTAAGCGCTGCTTAAATTATGGGGCTGACGGTTACAAGCTGGTATTAAGGAGGCTGGCTGATCCCAGCCCAGTACAAAATGACAAATCAAAAGAATAAAAGAGGTGACTCTATGACATCAAGCAGATTTGGCCGCCTGGCACCTGGTGTGCGGGATGTGCTGCCTGCGGAAGCTCACTTAATGCGCGGGCTTAAGGAAAAGTTCACAAAACTAGTGGAGACCTGGGGGTATAAAGAAGTTGTTACCCCTACCTTTGAGTATATGGAAAACCTGTCCTCTGAGGAACTGCAGGAAGAGAAGTTTTTTAAATTTTTAGATCGCCAGGGTCATCTGATGGCCCTGCGCCCGGATATGACCAGGCCGATGGCCCGCCTTGTGGCCACCCGCATGAAGGGTATAACACCGCCCTTGCGTTTGTTTTATTTGGCCAATGTATTTAACTATGAATTACCCCAGGTGGGGCGTCAGAGGGAATTTTATCAAGCTGGGGTAGAACTGATGGGCCCCTCTTCCCCAGGCGCAGATGCCGAAGTGGTAGCCCTGGTGGCAGAATATCTTAAGCAAACCGGGCTGGCGGATTTCCAAATTAGCATTGGCAATGTAGGGATATTTCATGGTTTAGTGGAGCAACTGGGGCTGCCCAGGGAAGTGGCCCAGGACCTTAAGGAAGCACTGGGCAATAAGGATTTTGTGAAAGTGGAAGAAATCTTGGCTTCCCATGCGGCTACCCCGGAGGAAGCCCGTCGGGCTTTAGATTTAATTGAACTGAGGGGTGGGCCGGAAATTTTAGACCGGGCCAGTGAACTGGCTCAACCGGGACCGGCCGCAGATGCCATTGAGAATCTGCACCAGCTTTATCAGGGTCTTACTTGTTATGGTGTGGAAAAAAATATTACACTGGATCTCGGCCTTTTGCGGGGTCTGGATTATTATACAGGACTGGTCTTTGAAGGCTATACCGTTGCCATGGGTTTTCCCATTTGTGGTGGTGGCCGCTATAATAAGTTGCTGGCCAATTTTGGTTACCCCATGCCTGCCACTGGCTTTGCCGTGAACCTGGAGCGTGTATTGGTGGCCTTGGAGCGTCTACAGGGTCCCCCGAAGGAACCAGCACCAGATGTACTGGTGGCTTGGGAGGATGGGAGTCTGGCTAAGGCTCTGCAAGTGGCCAGGGAACTCCGGGAGCAAGGCCAGAAGGTGGTTATTGCCCTATTCGAATATCCACCAACCAAAGCCAAGGCGGAAGCCAGAAGCTTGGGGGCTGCCAGGGGGATTTATGTTGATAAGGATGGCAATAGTAGGGAGTTGGTTTTTTAGGATAAAAACCCTTTTGTCATCCGAGCGAGAGTGAAGGATCTTAATGCCAACCTTTCAATGGACTCATAGCAAATAGAAAAACGCCGGTAAATCGGCGTTTTTCTATTATATTAGGGTAAACTAAGCTTCATCTCGATTGCCAGACAGGTTAGCCAGTAGTTCCTTGCGGTTAGAGAAACCAGCCTTTTTTAAAATGTTCCTTACATGAAACTTTACGGTGTGACGTGATATAAAAAGACAATTTGCAATTTCCACGTCGGTATGACCTTTGCAAATAAGGTCGTACACCTTTTTTTCAGCCTTGGTTAAGCTGTGAACATATTCCGGTAATTTTGTGACTGGTAGCGGATCATCTTTGGTAACGGCCAGCTCAGTTGTGAGGATAGGAATGTTGGTTATTTTTTCAATGGCTGAAAATAATGACAAGGAGCGAAGCAAAAATACCAGCAGGGGGTTGATTAAAAATAAAAGACAGGCTCCTATTACAGACAGAGATGGGTTTAAGAGCGGGTTTTCAAGAATACCCGTATCGATGGCTATGCCAGGAGCCGTTATAAAAAATAGGGATACGCCCAGGCCCAAGCCAAAGGCCTTTTGATAGCCTAAAAAAGCAGACAGTTTACTTAATATAAGCCAGTAAAACAAGTCGATGGCTCCCAGGCCAATGGCCAAAAAGGAAAAAGCCATTGTAACCTCGAGGGAACGATCTAATCCCGATATTGAAGTAGCTAGGCCAACCCCTAGCATACTTAGGCCAATGGTTCCGACCCAGTAGAAAGAGTACCTGGTGGAGAAGAATGCCAGGGAAAGAACGGCGAATGCGTATATGAAGGATTCTATACCAATTAGTTGAGGTGTTTTTAAATAAAACAGGGGCAGCACCGCTCTATACCACAATCCACCAGAAAAGTATGCGAAGGAAGATAATATCGCGATGCCCAGAAATGTGTACAGGATGGTTTTGTTTTTTTCTGGGTCTGTGGTGCTTAGCTGAGGTTCTGCCATTGGTTTTGGGCGGGCCAAGTAAAAAGCCCCAAACAGGGGTCCCAGTCCAGTTAAAGAGGCGATAACCTTAGGCAATGTTTCGGGCTTAGTATAACCGAATGCCACAAGGCCAAGTATGATATTTGTAAATGCCATGGCAAAACCTACAGTAATTTCCGGGTGTTTATTAAACCTGAAGCCAGAGGCCCAGATCAGGACAAGGTAGGCAGAGAAAAAACCCAGTAAAATACAGATGACATACTGGATGAAGACATTAACTGGCAATATGGTCAAAATAAATGTAAAAATGAGAATGGCAAAGCCAGACAGTTTTACCAATAAGGTGCTTCGGAGTACATAAATGGGCAACAGTCCTAATATCACCAATCCAAGACCGTGACTTGCAGCAAAAACATGACCTAAAAGGTAAGCATCGGATCCAAACAGATAATGCAATAAAAATCCGTGCATTGGGTAAATTAAGATCCAGCCAAATATCAATATTAGAGCGGCTGAGTGACCCGCCCATTCTGGTATATATAAAATTGGTTTTAATTTATTTATTATCATAATAAAAATACATTCTCTTTTTTTGTTTTTTCCCCTCCCCTTAAAACCTAAAGTTTTTGAAAATTTGGAACCACCCCGAAGGGTGGTTTTTGTTTGTTTACTATAATAAAAGCTAGGGGTAGGTTTAGGGGTAGGATATCTTTTTTGGGTAGTTATATCAATAAACAGCCTTTAAGGGTAGTAGATTAATATTCGTTTTCTCAGTAATAATTATTGTACAAAAAATTTGCTTATAGTGGTTCGAATGTACCTATTATTTTCCTGACCGTGGTTTTGTCAGTAGTGGCAACTTTTTATATTCTAATAGGTTTATGGAAATATGTTTTTTTAACTATTTAAGAAAGGTGGGTAGATCAAACAAGGTATCAAAATAGTTGAATTTTAAAGGGGAGGAAATATGTGATGGTTGAGAAAATAAAAAATGGATTATTCATCCAGTTACTAATTATTTTTTTGATGCTAACTTTAATGCCAGTGACTGTGTTGGCCCAAAATTCTGATATTAAAGGACACTGGGCTGAAAATCAGTTGAGTGGGTGGGTACAGAGTGGCTTGGCCAAAGGATATGACGACGGCCAATTTAAGCCGGACAATAATATTACAAGGGCGGAATTTGCAGCACTTGTAAACAGATCCTTTGGGTTTACAGAAATAGTTGAGTATAACTTTACAGATGTTAAAGCAAATGATTGGTTTGCTGGTGAAATAGGTAAAGCCATTGCCGCTGGATATATCAGCGGCTACCAGGATGGAACAATGAAGCCTAATAATCAGATAACGAGACAAGAAGTTGCCTCAATAATAGCTAGGCTCTTAAAACTAGATGCTAGTTTAAGCTTTAATGACTTTATGGATGCCAAGGAGATGGCCCAATGGAGTCAGGCTGCCATCGGTGCAGTGGCCTTAAAGGGTTACATGGGTGGCTACTCAGACCAAACCTTTAAACCAACAAAACCTATTACACGGGCTGAAGCCATCGTTTCATTGGATCGGATCAAAGGACAGCAAGCAACCGCTGCAGAGAAAACCGTATCCTATGCTAAACCAGGTATCTATGGACCTGCCACAGGTAAAGAAACCATTAATGGGAGTGTTACAATTAGTGTGGCGGATGTTACTTTGCAAAACACTACCATTAGCGGAGATTTGTTATTAGCTGAGGGAATAGGAAACGGTGATGTCAAGCTTAAGAACGTAAAGGTAAGTGGCAAAACGATAATCAAGGGCGGTGGGCCAAACAGTGTTACTTTGGAAGATTGCTCATTACCGAATATAACCGTATCCAAAGAAGGTGTAAGGGTAGTTGCCTCGGGTAATACAACCGTTAACGTTGTTCGCCTAGAGTCAGGTGCTACCCTGGTTGAGATTACCACAACAGGTACAGGCTTTGAAGACGTAACACTATCTGAAATTATCCCAGCAACTGCTGAAGTAAACTTAACAGGTAATTTTGCTGCTGTTATAGTGGCAGCCAAAGAAGTCAAGCTGGAAGTTGTGTCTGGTCAAATCGAAACCTTAGAAGTGGCCAAGGAGGCCGTTGGTGCTACAGTTAATATTACGAAGGATGTAACGGTAAACACTTTAACCGCGAATGCAGCGGCCAAGGTTACTGGAGAGGGTAAAATTGAAACGGCCAAAGTAAACGCAGCGAATGTGAGTATTGCCCAGGTACCCACTAAGCGAGAGGTCGCCAGAGGTGTAACTTCCAGTATTGGAGGTCAGACTGTTTCTGGAGGAGCGTCATCTGCCGGCGGTGGCGGCGGTGGGGGTGGCAGCAGCAGTACGACCACAAAATATGAAGTAGCAATATTGGCGAATCCCGAAGTAGGAGGCACAGTAAGTGGTGGTGGTAGCTATGCTCAAGGAGCGGCAGTAACAGTAACTGCCAGTGCAAAGCCAGGCTACAAATTTATTGACTGGCAAGAGAATGGTAGACAGGTTAGTACGAATGCTTCTTACTCATTCACCATGGGTTCAGCAGCCAAAACACTGGTGGCTAATTTTATAACAGAAGCTCCCGTTGAACCGACTCCCTTTACACCAGGAGAGGGAGGAACACTACCTGATTTTACACTCTTTAGCAGCGAACCAGGAAAAATTGGTGGACTGTATGTTGAAAAAAACCATAGGGTAAATCAGGGCTTTATCTGGGGAGGGGGAGAATTGGGTAATCGTGCTGAGGTAGACCTTAAATTTGACCCTCCTTCTAAATATGGTGCCGCCGGCTATAACTTGCAGTATTCTTCTGATGATGGCTCCACCTGGAGTAATTATCAGTCTTACAATGGGGTTATTCATGACTATGCGGATCTTACGACCTCAAATGATACTCAGGATAATTTCTGCCTATACAGTCCTGACGGAAGTTATAAGTACCGCCTGTTGGTTAATGGTGGTGACAAGGATGGCTATACCTCTAACGAGGTGGAAGCTCCTCTTGTTGCTGTTCCTACAACCTTTTCAGGCTGGGGCCTGGATGAAAGCATGTGGATTACTGGTGTCATGAGTCCCTTTATTGGCAGTGGCAAGCAAGCATCATTTGATGTAAAAAAACTCCCAGAGCATGATGACACGGATCTTAGCCAATATCTAACTTACCAGTGGTATAGGGTAAATCCAGCTACCTTTGCCATGACAGCCATAGAAGGAGCAACCGAGCTAACCTATACAACCATCGAAGCCGATGCAGGCTACCCGCTGCTTTGCCGTGCCACTGGCGATGATAGCAATGTGGGTGGGTTTATCCAGATATTGTCCCATTGGTCGCCGGTCATTGCCAATAAAGCCCATGTAAATAATGTTACTAACGATGGATTTACACTCAATCTGCACAAAAGCGCAGGAGGACTTACACCCGAAGCATTAAAGCTATCCTATTATGCTGGTAATAATGAAATAATTGTCCCCATCAATTCCATTACTCCACGGGATAATAATGCAGTATTTGATATTGCTGCAGCTATTCCTAGGGGTGTGTCTGAACTGTATCTTCATAACACTTCAGATTTTTGGAGACTTGTGTCGGCACAAGGTGGACACCAGGGTCATATGATGGAAGGTGTGAGGATTGCTCTTGACGCACCAACGGGTCCTATAGCAGTTGCCTTAGAGAGTACCGAGATGTCTAATCCCTATCATATTGGTGTGAAGGTAACCAATTTAGCAACAGATACCCCAATAACGGATCTTGTTGTTGGTGACCAAGATGAAAATCCAGAGCGGGTGTTTAATTTCTCCTTGGAAAAAGATGATGTAAATATCCCCATAAGAATGGTCTGGCATAACGAAGCGGAGATGGAAGAATATGAAGGACACTATGTTATTTACCCATGGGATGACTATAGACCCATGTCAGGGGAATATAAATTAATTCTTAACAAAACAGGGTATGTTACCACAAGTCTTGATTGTTCTTTTCCCTTGGAAGAAAACAATGCAGATTTACTAATGACCATAGAAAATACCAATGATGAAACGATGTCCAATGATCTAGGGGTAGAGGAAATCAATACAATAACAGATCCGTCTATAACTGATCCCGTTTCTGATGATCTTACAAATTCTTTAACACTAAAAGATGCCGATGAAGATATAGATGAAGATATATTAGAACCTCTAGCAAATACGAATGATGAAACGATTCAAGATAACCTAGAGGTAATTGACACAACCACAGAGGGTAATGATTAATCTTGTTACCGCTGAACCCTTTATAAAACGAATACCTCAAAGGAGGAGGCCCTTAGGCAGAACTGCAAAGGGGTCTCCTCTTTATTTATTAAGAGGATTAATTTATAAATTAAAAGAAATAGTATAAATTGCAATTAATTATTCTACATGGAAAACTTTCTCTTGACACCGACTAATTATACATTTACCATACTATTATATTAATAATTTAATAAGTTAAAGAGGTGATAACGTGGTAGCAGCCAAAGATTTATTGACCATTGCCATACCCAAGGGGACCTTGTATAAGGAAACCGTAAAACTCATGGGTTTGGCTGGTTTGGATATAGAGTTTATGAAGGATCCCGGGCGTCAACTACTGCTGCAATCGGAAAAGGAAGCAGTACGCTTTATTATCTGTCGGCCCACAGATATTCCCACCTACGTTGAATATGGGGCAGCAGATCTGGGTTTGGCGGGGAAGGATACCATCATGGAACAACATAAGGATGTATATGAGCTTTTAGATCTAAAATATGGCGGTTGTCGCTTTGTGGTGGCTGTTCCTAAGGGAAAAGAGGAGCAAGAACTTCAGTTTTGGAATCAAACCAGGGTAGCCACTAAATTTCCCCGCATCGCAGAGGAATTTTTTCGCCACCAGGGTATGCAAATGGAAATTGTTAAACTGCATGGCAACATTGAATTGGCACCCATTGTGGGTTTGGCAGAAATGATTGTGGATTTAGTATCCACCGGACGCACCCTGCGTGAGAACAATCTAATACCTGTGGCAGATGTTTTGAGTTCAACCACCCGGTTAATTGCTAACAGAGTTAGCCATCGGTTAAAGAGTGATAGAATCAATCCCCTGGTAGAAAGAATGAGGCAAGTGGTGGAGGAGGGGACGCTAAATGGGGCTGGTTAGGGTTATCAAATCAACCGATTTGACAGAGATTAATAGCTTATTGCTGAATCGGACAGAACAACAGGGGGAAATTGCCCAACGAGTTGCTTCCATTATACAGGAAGTAAGGGAACAGGGTGATCAAGCCCTATGTTTTTTTGCCCGACGTTTTGATCAGGCTAACCTGGCACCAGCAGACCTAAGGGTTAGTCCAAAGGAAATTGAAGAAGCCTACCAACAAGTGGATCAGGAGGTTTTAGCTTCCCTTCGACTGGCCAGGGAAAGGATTGAAAACTTTCACCAAAAACAGCTCTCGCGCTCCTGGTTTCAACCAGATTCTGAGGGTACGGTGCTGGGTCAGTTAATCATACCCTTGGAGCGGGTAGGGATCTACGTGCCGGGCGGTACCGCTTCTTATCCCTCCTCTGTGTTAATGAATGCAGTTCCTGCCAAGGTAGCCGGGGTTGCACAAATTGTTATGGTTACACCGCCCATGAGTAACGGGAAGGTCAACCCCTACACCCTGGTGGCTGCGGCGGAAGCCGGAGTGGTTGAAATTTATAAAGTGGGCGGGGCCCAGGCAGTGGCGGCTCTGGCCTACGGCACAGAAACCATTGCCCCGGTAGACAAAATTACTGGGCCTGGTAATATTTACGTAACCCTGGCTAAGAGACAGGTTTATGGAGTCGTGGGCATTGATATGCTGGCTGGCCCCAGTGAAATTTTACTGGTGGCTGATCATACTGCCAAACCAGATTGTGCGGCGGCGGATATGCTTTCACAGGCTGAACATGATGCCCTAGCCTCGTCCATTTTATTGACCCACGATACTGCCCTGGCCGAGGCAGTAAGCCTAGAACTTAAGCGACAGCTTGCGGAACTGCCGCGACAGGAAATTGCCCGCCAGTCGCTGGCCAGGCATGGTGCCATTATTCTAACAGAAAGCATTGACGAATCCCTGCAGTGGGCCAATCGTTTCGCGCCAGAACATTTGGAGATCCTGGTGGATGACCCCATGAAGTATTTAGGCAAAATAAAACACGCTGGCGCAATTTTCCTGGGTCATTATTCCCCTGAGCCAGTGGGTGACTATCTGGCCGGGCCAAACCATGTGCTGCCCACCGGTGGTACTGCTCGCTTTTATTCCCCGCTAAACGTGGATACCTTTATGAAAAAATCCAGTGTCATTGCCTTTTCGGAGGAAAGTTTGCAAAGGCTGGGACCGGATATTATACGTCTGGCTGAGGTGGAGGGTTTACAGGCCCATGCCAATGCTGTTAAAGTGCGTTTACGTTAAAGGATGTGAAAAAGATGCGTGAGACTTTTAATGTTGCCAACCTGATTCGCCCTGATTTAGAGAAGCTGATACCCTACGATGCTCACCTGTATCCCGATGTCATCAAATTGGATGCCAATGAAAACCCCTTCCCCTTCCCGGAAGAAATAGCAAGGCAGCTTGGAAGCCTGGTGGCTGGTGAACTGGTGACACGTTATCCAGACAGTGAAGCCACTGAACTACGTAAAGCCATTGCCCAATATTGCCAGGTGTCTCCAGAGCAGGTTATGGCAGGCAATGGCTCCGATGAACTGATACTTAATATATTATTAACCTTTGGTACCGATGGGCGGGTGATTATTACCAATCCAACCTTTTCCATGTATAAAATACACGCCATGATTGCCGGTGCCAGAGTCATTCCGTCACCCCGACGCGGTGATTTTTCCGTTGATGTACCTGCACTGATAAGTTATGCCAGAAAACCTGAGACCAGGGTTGTGTTTATTTGTTCTCCCAATAACCCTACCGGTAACAGTTCCACCCTGGAGGAAATAGAGGGTATTTTGCAGCAGGTCAGTTCCCTGGTGGTGGTGGATCAGGCCTACCTGGAATTTGGCGGAGAGGACTTTACGCCACTATTAAATAAGTACCCAAATTTAGTTATCCTGCGTACCTTCTCCAAGGCCTTTGCCCTGGCTGGTCTGCGGGTGGGTTACATGCTGGCCCACCCAGATGTGCTGCGTCAAATTAAAAAGGTGAAACAACCCTTTAATTTAAATTCCTTTTCCCAGGCAGCCGTTAAGGTGATTTTAGAACATACGGCTTTGTTTCAGGAACAAATTAAGGCCATCAAAGAACAAAGAGAGCAGGTTTATCGACAACTTCAGGGGCTGGAAGGAGTAACTCCTTTCCCCTCACTGGCCAACTATATTCTTTTCCGAACCAATTACAGCAGTAAAGTTATCTATCAGGGGCTTTTAGAAAAAGGTGTTCTAATTCGTAAGCTGGGCGGGCCAGAATTGCCCGGTTTCCTGCGCGTTTCTGTGGGCACCCTGGAGCAAAATAAAATCTTTATCGAAGCACTGGCCGAGGTTCTCGATCAGCTAAGGGAGGCCTGTCAGGATGCAAAATAGACAGGCAAAAATTGAACGGTTAACCTCCGAAACGAACATTGCAGTGGAAGTGAATCTTGATGGCAACGGTCAGTTTCAGATTGCCACGGGTGTTGGTTTTTTTGATCACATGCTTTGTTTATTTGTTAAACATGGGGCCTTGGATTTGGTGATTAAAGCCCAGGGGGATACTTATATTGATGATCACCATACCGTAGAAGATGTAGGGATTGCTTTGGGTCAGACCATACGGCAGTCCTTGGGAGATAAAAGTGGTATTGTCCGTTATGGCCATGCCCTGGTGCCAATGGATGAAGCGTTGGTGTTGGTGGCTTTGGATCTTAGCGGCAGGGGACACTTGGAATTTGATTTACCCTTACCCACAGCGAAAGTGGGGAATTTTGACACGGAACTGGTGGAGGAATTTTTTCGGGCATTGGCCCTTAATGGCGGCCTGACCCTACATGTTCGGATGTTCAATGGCCGTAATACACATCATATTATCGAAGGGGCCTTTAAGGCCCTGGGCCGGGCTTTGCGCCAGGCTGTAGCCAGGGACCAGAGATTGACCGGGATTCCCTCCACCAAGGGAGTGTTGTAACATGATTGCCATTATTGATTACGGCATGGGAAATTTGCGCAGTGTACAAAGGGGCTTCGGCCAGGCTGGTTACCAGGCGGAAATTATACAAAGACCCGAACAATTGGCCGCTGCAGCGGCGGTGGTTTTACCGGGTGTGGGCGCTTTTGCCGATGCCATGGATAATTTAAAGAACAGCGGGCTGGTGGAGGCCATTCACGGTGCGATAGAAGCGGGTAAGCCCTTTTTAGGCATTTGTTTAGGTCAGCAACTACTTTTTGAATCCAGCGAAGAATTTGGCAGCACCCAGGGACTGGGTATTTTCCCTGGTCGGGTAAAACGTTTTCCCGCCGGTTCCTTGAAGGTGCCTCATATGGGTTGGAATCAAGTGGAGATAAAAGGAGAAAGCCCCCTACTGGCAGGAATACCCGATGGGACAGCCTTTTATTTTGTGCATTCCTATTATGTGCAGCCCACAGAGGAGCAACTTACCCTGGGACTAACAGAATACGGGGTAAAATTTCCAGCCATTGTTGGACGGGATAATGTTTTTGGTATTCAGTTTCACCCGGAAAAGAGCAGTACTCTGGGGATGCGTATTTTAGAGAACTTTGGAAAGCTGGTGGGTGTATGATCCTATTTCCGGCCATTGATTTGAAGGAAGGACAGTGTGTGCGTCTGGTAGAGGGACGCATGGACAGTGCAACGGTATATTCCGACGACCCCGGCAGTATGGCCAGGTTGTGGCAGGAGCAAGGGGCCCAATTTATCCATGTTGTGGACCTAGACGGGGCCTTTGCCGGACAACCCCGCAATAGACAAGCCATTGCTCAGATTGTCAAGTGTGTCCGGGTGCCGGTGCAAGTGGGGGGCGGTATCCGGGATCTGGCTACCATTGAAGATTTATTGTCCCTGGGCGTTAACCGGGTAATCCTGGGCAGTGCAGCCATTATCAATCCGGGTCTGGTGGCAGAGGCCGGACAGAAATATGGTGAGAAGATCGTGGTGGGTATCGACGCAAAGGATGGTCGGGTAGCCATCCAGGGCTGGGGGGAAACAGTAGAGAAAACGGCTCTGGAACTGGCACTGGAAATGAAAGGGATGGGTATCCAGAGAATTGTCTTTACCGATATTCGGCGTGACGGTAAACTTGCCGGCCCCAATCTGGCAGCCACCGGGGAACTGGCCAGGGACAGCGGCCTTAAAGTAATCGCCTCCGGGGGTGTTGCTTCCCTAGAAGATATTCGACAGCTTAAAAAGCTGGAGCCACAGGGTGTGGAGGGGGCCATTCTAGGAAAGGCACTTTATACCAGTGCAGTAAAACTGCCAGAGGCCTTGGCCATAGCCATGGGGGAGGAATAAAGTATGCTTATGAAAAGAATTATTCCCTGTCTGGATGTTGACAATGGCAGGGTCGTGAAGGGTACCAATTTTGTTAACCTGAGGGATGCCGGCGACCCAGTGGAACTGGCGGCCCTATATGATCGGGCAGGAGCCGATGAACTGGTATTCCTGGATATAACCGCTTCCTCCGAGGGTCGCGCCACCATGGTGGAGATGGTTCGCCGTACCGCCGAGGAAGTTTTTATCCCCTTTACCGTGGGTGGCGGTATTCGGACCGTGGAGGATATGAGGCTGATGCTAAAGGCCGGTGCAGATAAGATTGGTATTAATACCGCAGCCATAAAAAACCCTCAATTGATTGCTGAGGGGGCCAATAAATTCGGCAGCCAATGCATCGTTGTGGCCATCGATGCCCGCCAGGTGGCACCGGAAAAATGGCAAGTGTTTACTCACGGCGGTCGTACCTCCACGGGTTTGGATGCAGTGGAATGGGCAGTTCGGGCGGAGGAATTGGGTGCCGGGGAAATTCTGCTCACCAGTATGGACCGAGACGGCACCAAGGAGGGCTTTGATTTGGCCCTCACCCGCACCATCGCCCAACATGTGAAAATTCCTGTCATTGCCTCCGGCGGAGTAGGCAATCTGGAACACATAGCCCAGGGCCTCACCGAGGGCCTGGCCGATGCAGCCCTGGCAGCCTCGATTTTCCATTTTGGCGAGTATACTATCGAGCAGGCTAAAAGGTATTTGCAAGAGCGAGGCATTCCGGTGAGAATTTAGCCGTCAGCTTTTTAGCCATGGCCGTGGCCATTTTCAAATAGTCTAACAGCTAAAAGCTGAAGCTATATTACAAAGTAGGTGATAACATGCAGTTCAACCTAGAAAATCTCAAATATAACGAAGCTGGACTAATCCCTGCCATTGTGCAGGACGTTGCTACGAAGGAAGTCCTCATGCTGGCCTGGATGAATCGGGAGGCGGTGCAAAGAACTCTGGCCAGCGGAGTGACTTGGTTTTACAGCCGCAGCCGCCAGAAGATGTGGCAAAAGGGTGAAACCTCTGGCCATGTTCAACGGGTGAAGGGCCTATATTATGACTGTGATGCTGATAGCCTGCTGGTATTGGCTGAGCAAGTGGGGGAAGCTGCCTGCCACGAAGGCTATCGCTCCTGTTTTCATAACCAGGTCAACCAGGATGGTACTGTAACGGTGCAGGGAGAAAAGAAATTCGACCCTTCTATGGTTTACGGCAATCCAGAGGATCAAATGGGGCCGCAAATCATTGAGCAGTTGTTTCAGGTGATCCTCAGCCGTAAGGAAGAACGTCCGGAGGGGTCCTATACCACTTACCTTTTTGATAAAGGTGTGGATAAAATCTGCAAAAAGATCGGTGAAGAGTCCGCCGAGGTAATCATCGGAGCCAAAAACAGTCAAGAAGAACTTACCTACGAAGCCGCCGACCTGATCTACCACCTGTTGGTGCTGCTGGCCAATCAAGGGGTCCGTACCGAGGAAATATACAGGGAGTTGGCGAAAAGGAGAAAGTGATTTTAGCTGTTAGCAGTTAGCGATTGGCTATTCGTAATAATGGCCTGGGCTTGGATTGTACGGGCGACCCCTAGTCGCCCTTTCTTCGTTGAGTCACAATTTTCATGCTATAATGGTGCCGAAGCTTGGTTTTTTGTTAGTGAATTAACAATGCCATACCCTAAAAGTATGGAGGCGATAACATGGGAATCACTGTTAACCAAAATGTTATAGTATTTATTACCAAGTAAAAAACTGAGCTTAGAATTAAAATAAATAATATATTGAAAATGAAGCAGTATGCCAAATAGAGTGTACGTTGTTAGTTTTTTAATATCTATACCGATCGTGTAGTGCTTTTTATCTTCTAACAAGCTGGGAATATGAAGTGATATGTATCCAAGCATGACAACGAGTGAGCATAATATCAGAATTATTTGCCCTTCAATGGGAGTAAAAATCATATTCGAAACCTTTGTCATTATCATTTTCTGCAGTATTAAATAAACCTCGAAAGAAGCGGTGAAAAATAGTATTGAGACTAATCTATTTCCTATAATAGCCATGAAATACCCCCTATTACACATTATTTTAACAAAATTTAGGTTGTGCCTCTCGGCACTACTAGGGTCTTGGTGACACGGGGACGAGGTTGTTGACACTTTTTTCAAAATGTGTCAACAACCCCGTCCCCGTGTCACATAAATAAAATATGAATTAAGAATTGAAGTAACGAAACAAATTAAAACAGCTTGATAGATAGGAATCTTAACAAAGAAAAAATTAAATATTAAAAAAATAGCAGTAATTTTTAAAAAGTTTTTTATGAATAAGTAAATAACTTGCTTCAAGAATATCTCCCTCTCTTATGCTATATATTAGACACAAAAAGATAGTAAACGGTTTCATGTATCGCTATATATTGAGGGTGACGGGGAACGGGGTTGTTGACATGTACTGAAAAAATATGTCAACAACCCCGTTCCCTTGTCACGCTGTCACCCCGCCCTTGACACCCTATAGCAATTGGTAATAAACAGTCTCATTATCCTTTATTCTTTGGGCTATGCCCTTAAAGACTAAATGCTCGAGATGTGACATAGCCTCACCGGAGGCAAACCATTTTTGTGTTCCCGGAAAATCTTCCCAGCTATTATAAATCAGATCCCAATGCATTTTTGCTGCTGTCTGACTGGCTGTTTTTTTCCCTTCTCGGAGTATTTCTAATATTTCCTCTAATCGATACTCATGATGGATAATGAGTTCTTTTATCCGTTTATGATAATCTTTGACCATGCTGCGATGTGCAGGGAAGACCAAATCAATATCTAACTCAGCTACCCTCTTGAGACTATCGATATATTTTCCTAAACTATCCAACTCATGACCCCAAAAGGTAATATTTGGCGTAACCTCATTAAGAATATGATCACCGGAAAACAGCAACTTATGTTTCCGTTCATATAAAGCAATGTGGCCAGGTGTATGTCCTGGAATATTGATCACTTCCAGTATATAAGCACCGACTTCAAATATATCTCCTTCATCGATTGGACAATAATCAAGTAGTTGGGTACTGCCCTTGCCAAAATCCTTGTTATTAGCTGTCAGGCCTTTCTGGTCTAGATCAAGCAGATTGTTCATTTTTTCAATTACAGTATGTGTTGAAGTCCGAAAAGAATTGAGTATATCCCCATCCAATTTGCTAATAAAAACCTGGCAGCCTGATTTTCTTAAATCATCAGCTAGTCCTGAATGATCAACATGCATATGGGTTAGGACTAAATCCGTCTTGGCTAGATCAATATTTAGTGCCTCAACACCCCTCATAAAAGCATCCTTGCATGCATCAAGGTTAAAGCCGGTATCAATAATTAGATTTCTTTTGTCAGATACAAATATGTAACTATTGAGTGCTTTAAGAGGATTTTTAGGTAGGGGAATTTCATTGAGATAAATATTGGGGAATACTTCAGACATCATTATTTTCACCCCTTTGTATTGGACAATAATTTCAATATTATATATATTACTATTCTAATTTCTTTTTAGACAATAATAATTCCTTTATTCATAATATAAGTGATCCAAAGGCCGCAGGTGACAGGGGGAATATAAACTATATCCAGCCGCTCCAGTTCCACCTAGAGCAGTTATGGCTACTACAAAAGCACCAGCCCTGGTAGGTGCAGTAACCGCTGCTACTTCGTAGTTACACTGCGAGTCAACGGATGATTTAAAACCAAGCATTTTTGATTATGCAAAATGCTCACTGATAAAAATCGTTTTAATATAGATGTTCCCCTAAGTGCCCAAAAAATTTTATAACATTTCTATGTATTCCTAATTAATCCCTATAAATAAAATAATGTCGAAATAAAAAGATAATTTTTTAAAACCAAAAACCACCTTTTTCTGTCTATAAATAAAGGAGGTGGTTTTAGTTTACCTTATTCCAATATAAGTTTCACTAAATAGCCTCTCAGAATTAAAAGGGGCTGGAATATTTGACAAGTGGGTTTATACATTTTCCAGTCTCGTTGCTTGTACTAAAGGATGTTTGGTATTTATTGAACAACCAAATACGTTCTGGGCTTGTGAAACAGCTTGTAATATGGCTTGGCAAAATGGAGTATGTTCTGAGCTATAGTTTAAATGTTTATGGTAAATGTGGTTAAGCACATCTACCATAAAGGGGGTACCAAATTGTCTGAAAAGCATGAGGTAAGTTTTAGTGGGGCACCATTAGCTCTTGGTATAACCATGATTATTCAAAATTTCTTTACACCAGAAAATCTTATTGAAAATACTCTTATTGGATTGGTACTTATTTTTTGCGGTTTTTTTTATATTAATAAATGGACGATAGATAAATTACAATATATAAAATATTTATTTAGATTTGTTTTATTTTTCATTTTCCCCATACAATTATTATCCTTTATATTTAACTATAATAGTTTAGACACAAAAGATTCTATCACTATTATTTTCTTAAATTTTTTAGTAAATACTCTTATATTTATTTTTCTATTTTATAAGAAACGCCAGTTAAAGTTGGTGGATAAGAAATGTTAAACCAGGAGATGGTTCCTCTGGTTTACCCCTGGTTATAATTAGCCCAATTACCTATGGTACTTTCAGCATAACTAATAAAGTTGCTAGTTCATCAGTACCTGCTACTGCGAGATTTAACCGGCAGATACTGCCAATCGCACCTGGTACAATCAATAATTATAGCTAAACGTACAAAATGGAAGCACTTGGAACACATATCAAATGCAAATAAAATATAACTCCTTAAAAATAAGGGGTTATATTTTATTTACTAATTGTACCTTTTATGGAGGGAAAAATTATGGAAAAAACCGTATATCAATTGATAGTTCTAACATCGATAATTCATTTAGTTGATACCCTAGCTTACTCGGTTAGACTTAATGCTGTTAAAACCGGGCAATTTGCTTTATCTATTTCCCTCTTTAATATCTTTGTTCTGATTTCTAGAACGGCTAATACATTTCAAGCACCATTGATAGGTAGTTTAATCGGCAAAAGTATTACAAGTAATATTGATCCTACCCTACAGTTAAGACTAGTTATCTTCTCAGCTACATTAGGCACCCTAATAGGGATAATATTTATCCCTACATTCCTAAAGATTTTTAATAAAGTTATTAAAAGATTAGGTTCATCTGGTTCGATTCCAGCTATTATTATTGGTGCCTTTCAAATATCTAATATAAAACGACTAGTTAAAACTACTGTAAGACCATCAAAAAGAATGTTACATAACTTAAAGTTCGCTCATATTCCTAAGACATTATTATTTCTGAATGTAGTGATAACAGGTATTTACACGATCGGAGTTTTATCTGCAAATTACTCTGCTACATTCGTGGCAGAAGAACAACGATTGGCAGCAGCAGCTTCTGCTGGTATGATAAATGGGATTGCAACCATTTTATTAACGCTATTTATTGATCCAAAGGCCGCTATCATTACAGACCAGGCATTAAAGGGTGAAAGACCCTATGAGGATGTTAAAACATTGGTTTTACTACTGATTGTCACAAAATTATTAGGTACTATTTTAGGACAATTTCTGCTTATACCTTCTGCAGAGCTTATTGCTAAAATTTATAGGTGATCAGTGCGTATTAACAACATGATAGTAAATATTCGAATATTCTATTATCCGGGCATATACATTTAAAGGGATTGAGGACATGATTTAATACCGCATTAGTGAGCATTATAAAATATCATAATAAAAACATAACTAATAAACAGTTAAAAGATTTAATTGAAGATACAGCAATTGATCTGGGCGATGCTGGGAAAGATAATACTTATGGTTATGGTCTAATAAATTATAAAGATGCATTAGAAAAGAGTGTAGACACAAGGGGACGTTTTTGTTGTGTCATTTAGTTTCTCGTGGTAAGATGAACAAAAAAGGGGTTAAAATAATGCCACGGCAAGCTAGAGAAACCAGCACAACTGGAATATATCATTTACTTGTTCGGGGAATAAACAAGGAAACCATATACCATGATGATCAAGATCGTCAAAGATACTTGGATACCCTGGCAAGAATAGCCCAGGATAGCAATGCGTTGATTCTTGGCTATTGTCTGATGGATAACCATGCCCATATTCTCTTAAAAGAAGGATTAAAGAAAATATCTAATCTGATGCATCGCCTGGGTGCAAGTTATGCCTATTATTATAACTGGAAATATAACCGGGTTGGGCATGTTTTCCAAAACCGCTTCAAAAGTGAAAATGTTGAAGATGATATTTACTTAAAAGTAGTCATTAGATATATACATCAAAATCCTGTTAAGGCAGGAATGGTAAAAAGAGCCCAAGAATATTGTTGGAGCAGTTGTAAGGATTATTATGATGGTAAGGGGTTATTGGGAATAACCAATACGGGTTTGATACTGGGTATATTTTCCGAAAAAGAGGAACAAGCCATCAAAGCATTACAGCAATTTACTGAAGTTGAAAACGAGGATAAATGTTTAGAGGACATGAAACGAACTGCGTTGAGTGATTCCCAGGCTCGTGAAGTGATAGAAAAAATGTTACAAAATAAACCGGCTAAAATATTGCAAGAAATGAGTAGGGCAGAGCGGGATATGGTGCTGCATAAACTAAAAGAGATTGAAGGATTAAGCATCCGGCAAATATCCCGCCTGACTGGTGTAAGTTTTAATATTGTTAAAAGGGCTTAGCGACACAGTGAAAACGTCCCCTTGTGTCCCTGGTGGCTCAAATTCATCATAATATTCAAATTTGATATAACTAAAATAAAAGAACCCTGCTTGCAATCGTTCAAACAGGGCCTAAAATATTCTTTAATAATGCTATCAAAAAGGAGCTAAAGGTATTTCCTTACCTTCCTTATCTAGCATACGATAGCATCTTAATAGATTTACATTTTTTTTATAAATAAAATATTCTTCTTTTGAAATATCCTCTTTATAGCTATTGCCTTCTTTATTGGTTAGTTCAATGTAATCAATGTTACTCTGATTGTTTTTACCTGCGATAATCAAATATTTAGTGGCAAAATCCTTAACAACAAAGAGATATACAAATTTTTTTTGACAGTATATTTCACCAACTGCATATTTGTTATTTAGACCTTTATAAAAGTTTGCAGTGCCAATAATTTCTCTTTCATCTGCTGAAGGAAATGAGTATACTACAATTTTTCTAAATTTCAAATCCAATTGTTTTCTCATTTGTATATCTTGTATTGTGTAGTTTTTACCCTCTGTTTTTAATAATTCTTGAGTAATTGTCTCTTTAATCTTATCTTCATCTTCAATCTGGAAAAAAGAATTGTGTAGAAATATTACTAAAACCACTGCAGCCATGCTTGTTGCTATACATATTTTTTTATATTTCAGATATTAGATCACTCCTGTATATTTTATTAAATAATTCCTCTGTGTAATAGAAGGTATAGTCCTCCCTAATTATTAAATATTTTTATATATTAAATTCAAGCTAGTTAAAACACAAAACCACCTCCTTTAATTATTAGATAAAAAGAAGGTGGTTTTGGTTTTAAAAATCTATCGCCTTATTACGACATTATCTGTGCTTGTATGGATAAAAGGAATCTAATCGCAATGTATAGAAATATTATATAAAATTCATCAAACCTCTTAGGGGGCTACTATGTCTATTTTTAAAAAGCTCTTTTCTAAAAAGAAACAGGTTAATCAGGATTTTAGTAAACTTATTTTCGAACTTCATTATAAGTCGGCCTTAAAATCTGCCTATTTTTATTGTGGGGATGCTGACATAGCTGAAGAAGCTGCACAAGAAGCGATATTTATAGCAACGCAAAATATAGACCAACTAAGAGATCCGGATAAGATTGAAGCGTGGATAAAGAAAATTACGATAAATAACGTTAACAGAATTCTTAATAAGTACAAGAATATAGTTAGTATTGATCTCGTAGGTCCTATTCTTGACTCTATCGAAAACTCACCGGAGCATGTGGTCAGTTCACAAGACACCTTATCTAAGTTAAATCAAGCAATCGATTCCCTAGACCCTGCTATGAAGCAAGTCATTCACCTGTATTACTATGAGGAAATGAAGGTAAAGGATATCTCAACATTGATCCAAAAACCCGAAGGTACTGTTAAAACGCTTTTACATAGGGCGAGAGCCCATATCAAAAACCGTTTAATCAAAGAAGGTTATGTTATTAGTAAACAGAAGGGCGGGTTGAAAGTTGAGGGATGATAAATACACAACCATTGATAAACTGATTAAAGAATCCCTTAAGGATCGGGCGCGAAAAGACACGGATGTGGATATGGACTTAGCCTGGGAGAGATATAATAACAAATATAACCCTAAGCCAAAGTCACCATCTAAGTGGTCTGTTGTGGCCTGTTCATTAATTATTTTTTTGGTAGTGGGACTTTGGTTTATGCCCAAGGAAGGAACTGCCTTAAATTTAAAGATTTTTGAGACGATCCGCTCCTTTATTGCCGGCAAGGTTGAAACTGTCCATATTTCATTTGGAACTCAGAAAAAAGAAAAAGACCCGGTGTACTCCTTTAAACCAGAAGTTGCACAGGTCTTAAATGATATACCTTATCAAGCTCTATTACCTATTGATTTAGCCGGTCAGTATACTATTGAAAGAGCTGTAACGCAAAAGGTAGGGGATTCTACAAAGCTTGTGTTATTCCTTAATACTGCCAAATCCCAACCAGTAAATATCGCTCAGATTAATATTATTGGTGACTTTAATCAAGCCACTTCATACGATACCGAGGATGCGGTTTTAAAAAAGGTTAATATTAAGGGACAGGACGCGAATCTATTGGTTTTTAAAGATGGTAAAAAACAGTTGTGCTGGGTTGATAGAGATATCTTTGTTACAATAACTGGGCCGTTGGACGAGGAAGATTTATTTGTTCTGGCTAGCTCATTAAGACGGGTTAATTTACAGTAAAAGAACTAGTGTAAGAAGTATTCATTTCGGATAAAGTACCGTTATCTGCCCGGTGTAAGCATCTTACCCTATAAGTTGTCCCCGGAGTGCCTTTGTAACTGCCACTTGTAGTGGAGTAAGCGTTATTAGTTACGCTGCTTGTCCAACTCGTAACTGCGGTCCAGCCACTGGAAGTTTTCTTATCCAGATATACTGTGGTGGTGATTTTACTAACATTGGTGTAAGTTTGGGTTGTACCAGAGGCACCGATACTAGTTCCATTCAGTGTGTACAGGCTGGAACAGTCAAATAGGTATTGGTAAGCCATCGGCGTTACTTCACCTATATTGCTCTTTTCCTCTTGTGCCATAACGGGTTGCCCAATAATTAGGAACATCAGCCCTACCAGTAGAATTGCAAGCGATTTGATTCTTTTGAACATTAAAGCTACCCCCTTAAATTATTTTTCATACCTAGATACGGAAGGTAGCCTTTTGGTTTCAAAAATTTATTTTTTACCAGAAAAGAATCTCCTTCTTGAGGAGACCATAAGGGGAGCCTATCCTTTTCCTGGAATTACACGGCGGAATTCACTACTTTGTTCGAGAAACGATAGTGCATGCTTTTCCCCTTCTCGACAAGCGATTGAACTTACATACCGAGTCGATTGATTATTTTTGTAATCATGCTAACACGGTTAAACGGCGTAATAAAATAAAATCCATGGACAGCATTTTTCATCTTTTCAGCAATTTCCAAAGCTATTTCTATTCCTAATTTTTCTGCTTCTTCTTTTTCCATAGCAGGATCGAACTTGTTTATAATGTTTTCTGGTATTCTGATTCCCGCTACCTCGTTATTTAAAAACTGAGCATTTCGATAGCTTACCAACGGCATAATGCCGCCTAGTATTTTAACATGATCATTTGAATTTATCTGTGCTAAAAAATCGATGACCTGATCATCGAATATAGGTTGTGTAAGAAAAAAAGTAGCGCCCCGATCAGCCTTTTTTAACATTCTTTGTATTTCGCCTTCAGGCTTCATACCATTTAGGTTCAATGCCCCGCCTATATGAATCGGCTCTTCAGAAAAAACATCTTTGTTCATAGAGGATACCAGTTCAATTAATTTAAGTGAATTAAGGTTAAACACGCTTTTAATTTCGCTTTTGTCCGATTCGGCAATGGGGTCGCCGGTAACGGCTAACACATTTCGGATATCCTCAATATACCCGGCCAGCAACGCGGATTTCAGTGCATTAATATTTTTGTCACGACAGCAAATATGTGGTATCACATCAATGCCAGTTTCTCTTTTGATTTTTGCGGCAAGCATCATGGAGTCAACCCTTGCCCGCCCCATGGGAGAATCCGCTATGGTAACGATATCAACGCCACTTTCTTTGCAAATCCGGGCATTATTCATAATAGTATGCGGATCAGCGTTAAACGGCGGATCAAGCTCCACCGCGAGGACAAACTGGTCTCTTTTTAATTTCTCGGAAAAAGCATTTCGGTTTTTTCTGTCGGCAAGCACACTTGGCTTAGGTAAAACGGATGGCCAGGAAAAAGAATCTGCCTTCCCTGAATGAGTCCGTTCCGCCATTTTTTTAATATGGGCAGGGGTTGTTCCGCAACATCCCCCTAAAATTTTTGCCCCCAGTCCACGAATTTCTCTCATTCTCTCGGCAAAATAATCCTGATTATTAATATATACCGTTCTACCACGGACGATTTCAGGATATCCTGCATTAGGAGCCACCGCTACAAGATCCTCTGCCAATATCTTGCCCTTCAAGTTATTGAAGATATGGGTTGGCCCCACGCCGCAATTAAAACCATAAGCATCAATATGATCACAGCTTCTTGCCATGGTTATGATGCGATCAATACTTAAAGCTTTTCTGGTAAATCCTTCAGGGGTTGTCGCAAATTGAGTCAAAATAAATATGGAATTGTCTTTTTCCTTGATGTATTGGGTTATTTCCTTAAGGTATCGGATGTCGCTAAACGTTTCAAAAATGAATATTTTGACGTTTTTCTTCAAAAATACATCCACTACAAACCTATATTCATCTATAATAACAGCCGGGTCCATGTCAGTTTTACCGACCATATCCGGTATAGGGCCAATGCTTGCCGCTACAAAGACGTTTTTCTTCAAGACCACCCGATTGGCGATAGCGATGCCGGCGCTAATAATCTTTTCAATGTCTGCTCTTGAGGCATCCATTCCAATGCTATTTGCTGAAAAAGTATTTGTTTTTATCAGTTTTGCTCCGGCTTCAATATACTCATGATGAATTCTTTCAATGGTCTTGGCATCGTCCAGATTGGCTGTTTCGGGAGGAACATCGTGCTTGCCTGTAATTTCAGCATAATAAGTACCCATGGCGCCATCTGTTATTAGAATATTGTCCTTCAAATACGCTCTTATCATATCTTCACCCTCAAAATATCTAGCAGCAAACGAAATTAAGCCGCAGAGGCAAGGCAATAAAGCCCTGCCTCTGAAACAATCATTTTTACTGTATTTCTCGTCGTATATTCTGTGTAGCTTTAACCATGTTGGTTAAACTTGGTTTTACCTCATCCCATTTACGGGTTTTTAAACCGCAGTCGGGATTAACCCATAATTTCTCCGGCGGCAAAACCATCATTAATTGATGGAGCTTTTCCTCCAATTCCTCGACAGACGGAACTCTTGGCGAGTGAATATCATACACTCCGGGACCTATTTCATTTGCATAGCCGTTGCCGGCGAAAACCTGCAGTAGCTTATTGCCGCTTCTGGAAGTTTCGATCGTGATAACATCGGCATCCATTTTTTCAATGGTATGAATAATATCATTGAAATCGCTGTAGCACATATGCGTATGGATTTGTGTTTTTATTGACGCGGAACTGACTGCTAACTTAAAGCTTCTAACAGCCCACTCCTCGTAAGCAGCAATCTTTTGTTTGCGTAACGGATAGCCTTCCTTAAAGGCGGCCTCATCCACCTGGATAATCTTGATGCCGGCATCTTGCAGGTCGGCAATCTCGTCCCTGATGGCCAGCGCTATTTGTTCACACACATCGGCGCGGCTTAGATCATTGCGGACAAAGGACCAGTTAAGAATGGTGACCGGTCCGGTCAGCATCCCCTTGACCACTTTGTTTGTCCTGCTTTGGGCATAGGCTATCGTAGCAACAGTCATCGGGTTCGGCCTGCTGACATCGCCGTATATAACCGGAGGCTTGACACATCTGCTGCCGTAGCTTTGTACCCAGCCGTTTTTTGTAAATGCAAAGCCGGCAAGCTGCTCACCAAAATATTCAACCATGTCGTTTCTTTCCGGCTCACCATGCACCAGTACATCCAGCCCGATATCTTCCTGAAACTGGATGCATGAATCAATATAGCGATGAATACCTTCCTCATACTGTGAAGAAGAAATAACCTTATTTTTAAAATCCCGTCTTAGCTTTCGGATCTCGGCTGTTTGGGGAAAGCTGCCGATCGTCGTAGTCGGAAAAGCACCTAAACCTAACACTTTACTTTGTGCCGCGATCCGGTCAGCAAAAACCTCGTTTCTCTCGATGGGCGCCACATTGCCGATACGTTCACGGACTTTGGTGTCCACTATTTTCGGCGAATGTTGTTTTTCAGCGAAAATCCTTTGATTGCCTTCCAAAATCGCTGCTATATTTTTAGAGTTATCACCTGAAAACAGTGCGGCCAACTCCGACAACTCCTGCAGTTTTTCCACCGAAAAGCTCAACCACGATTTTATATCTTGAGCAAGTTGCTCTTCCTGTTCCAAAGAATAGGGAACATGCAGAAGTGAACAACTGGTAGAAATGACAATGTCTTCTTTCCTGACTTTCATCTCGATGGCTTTGAGCAATTCCAATGTCTCGCGATAGTCGTTTTTCCAAACGTTTCGTCCGTCGACGACGCCCGCAAACAGTTTTTTGTCCTTTAAAGAATCCAATGCAGTCAAGTTTTCCTTGCCATAAATAAAATCAAGGCCAATACCGTATATTGGCACATCAGCCAATGCCGATACCGCTTCTGTAGCATGGTCAAAATAGGTCATTACGATTAGCTTAAGCTTATCGTTTACAACCGCCAGTTCTTTATAGCTTGAGCACAGTAATTCGATCGCCCGCTGGTCAACATCCTTTACGGTGACCGGTTCATCGAACTGGATATAAAGATCATCGTCAAGCTCTGCCAGCTTTTCCAGCAGCGAAACGTAGCAAGGCAAAATCTTGGGCAATAACTCCAAAGTATTCGGACTACCGTCCACCCGTTTTGACAGCGTTAAAAATGTTATAGGACCAATAATATTAATCTTTGTTTTAATCCCACAGCCCTTGGCTTCTAAATATTCATTAATTATTTTATCCTCGTTTAATGCAAACTTCATGTCACCGGAAAGTTCCGGCACAATATAGTGATAATTCGTGTTAAACCATTTGGTCATCTCCATCGCGACAGCATTTTTATTGCCGCGTGCCATAGAAAAATAACGTTCGTATTCGTCTTTAATATCTTTAAATCTTTCCGGAATTGCGTTTAACATGACTGCCGTATCCAGCATGCCATCGTATAAACTAAAATCGTTGCTGCTGATAAAAGAAATGCCTGCCTCTTTTTGCAGTAGCCAGTGTTTTTGGCGCAAATCCCGCGCGACACCGACAACCTCCTCTAAGCTGTTTTTTTGCTCCCAATACCCTTCAAGAATTTTTTTGAGTTCCCTTTGTTCCCCAATTCTCGGAAAACCCACCACATAAGTGCTTGCTCCTGTGTTCAAAATTATTCCTCCTTTTTTGTTGACGCGACAAAAAACTGGCAATTACCATGGTAATCGGACTCCGGAATGGCCATTACGACCTTCCGATACCGTAGCGCGACTGTGTCCGGTTCTCACGGCCTTCCCCATCTTGCGGCAATTGCTCATTCGATTATTCAGCACGTTATACAATATGATCCATTTTGAAAAAGAGTCGCTGTTCGCTTAGCAGCGTTTGTAAAAAAATTACCCATATAGGATGCTCCTTGCTGTACAATTTTTTGTCAGTATAGCATAGGAAAGACCATATAGGGTAATACATAAATTTTATATTAATATATAGTTTTTAACTATAACCTATTCTTGCAATGGAAGACCATATTCTTGTATTACCGCCTTCAATTCATTTAAATAAGCATTCGCCAGCTTACTTAGTTGTATCTGATGGTTGGAAATCCAGCCAACCTGAATACGATCATCGACTTTTAGTGGTACAGATATAATATTGTCGCCGTTTAAATCTGCGCTGACAATTCCAGTGGATATGGTATAACCATTCAAGCCAATTAAAAGATTGAACAGGGTTGCCCGATCGCTGACATAGATGTTCTTCTTATGAAATACCGTGCTTAAAATTTCTTCTGAAAAATAGAAAGAGTTGAATTCGCCCTGTTCAAAGGACAAGTAAGGATACTCCTCGAGATCCTCCAAGGTGACAAATTCCCGCCCGGCAAGTGGGTTTTGCGTGCTTATAAAAATATGCGGCTTCGCAGTAAACAACGGGTGAAAATCAAGACGATTTTCACGCAGCAGCTTTTCTATAACCCTTTGGTTAAAGGGGTTTATATACATGATGCCAATTTCACTGCGCAGATTCTTGACATCTTCAATAATTTCATACGTCCGTGTTTCCCGAAGAGTAAATTCATACTCATCCGCACCGCTTTGCTTGATAAGGTTTACAAAGGCATTAACTGCAAAAGCATAATGCTGAGTAGAAATAGAGCAAAGTTGCCTTGAAGGTTTTTTGTTCAAGTACCGCTGTTCCAAAAGTCCTACCTGCTCGACAACCTGCCGGGCATAACCGAGGAATTCGGCGCCGTCCCGGGAAAGCGTGATTCCTTTCGGGGTTCGGATAAATAGTTCTATGCCGATTTCGGTTTCAAGCTCCTTAACAGCGTTTGAAAGAGTGGGTTGCGTAACATACAGCCTTTTTGCAGCCTCATTGATAGACCCGCAATTGGTTATCTCGATGATATATTTTAATTGTTTCAATTTCATAAGCTTCTCCAACTTCCAATGAAATCCATTTCAACGATGTTACCTTTGCATAAATCAGTCCGGTTCTGACTGCGAAAAAACCCACTTAAATATGTTCGTTAATGACCTGAATCAAGTCTTCCCCCGTAAAATCACAGAGTAAAATCTGCTTGTTAAAATATTTTTCCAAGTCAACAGCAGTAACATCATCCAGCATGATATTTTCGTCACTCTTAAACATATTCTTAGGCATTATTATATAATCGAAAACACGCTGCGGCTGGATCTGTTTCATAATATCCTGTCCGGTCAGCAGGCCGGCCACCGTAATTGTCGGACCAAAAAAATCATTTATAACTTTATGAACATTTATTTTGATGCTGTTATTTTTTTTCTCAATAGCCTGCGCAGCCCATACTATTTCTTTGTAGGCGGAAACACCTGTAATCAAACTGAATGATCCTTTTCCTTTTCTGTTAAGCTTTTTGAGATTTTTTGTAATGCTATCTCTAAAAAATCGGATCATTCCGATACCATCTTCAATTTGCTCAAAATCTCCGTAAAATTCGGTATCCGGAATTTCAGTCCCAGAAAGCACATAGAATTCATCAGCCAATCTGATAAAGGGTGTTCCAATTTGCCTCAATGCCTTTTTCTGAAACGGACTTATCCTGTCAAGTTCTGCTTTAGCACGATGAGCATCATATAAGGTTATATCTTTTAGATTTTTCCTAAACTTAGTAACCCCAACCGGTACTGCCGCAACATTTTCAATCGACGGATATAGTTTATATAGGTCATTTACTGTTTTTATTAATTCTTCCCCATTATTATAGCCAGGACACAATACGATTTGACAATTCATGCGGATACCGGCAGCGGCTAATTTCTCCAGTCTTTCATAAATATTTCCGGCAAATCTGTTATTAAGCATCTTTTTTCTAAGCTCAGCATTGGTTGTGTGTACCGAAACATTGATAGGACTGATTCTGTATCGAATAATTCTTTCGAAATCATCATCGGTCATATTTGTTAAGGTCACAAAATTGCCTTGAAGAAAAGACAATCTTGAATCATCATCTTTAAAATACAGCGTTTTTCGCATTCCTGGCGGCAACTGGTCAATAAAACAAAAAAGGCAATTATTATGACAGCGTCGAGCTTGATCGATGATGCCATTTTCAAACTCAAGGCCTAAATCCTCTTGATAATCCTTTTCAACTTCAAGAGTCCAAATCTCTCCATTTTTCTTTTCTATTTCAACCTCTATGTAATCATCTGCCATTAAAAACTTATAGTCTATGATATCTTTAATCTCCGTGCCATTTATACTGATCAGGCTATCTCCGACTTCGACCTCTAATTCTTCGGCAATACTGCATTTTATTATCTTTGATATTTTAGTGTTCATTTTTCCATTCCTTTTGAATATATACTTAAACCCACAGCGGCCACCTCATATGATCGCCACGGTGTGACGCTTAGTATACATGTATATATTTGGACATAAAAAAACGGCCAATTAGCCGGGAAGGACAGATTAATTACGCAAATCCCATTCCTGTCATCGCGATCAATAGGCGATGACAACTAGCCAGTTTTCCTAGCGATATAAAGCATCGATGCCAAACCTTCCAAAGCTTTCTCTCCACTAGCATAAACTTAGAGTTACTTTTGGATCACACAAAGTAGCTATCCTAAACATTCGCACTTATTATTACAATACCTGCCACCGATTTTCTTGTCAAGAAATCCTATTAATTCTCTGTTAAATATCTCTCAAAATACCGTTTCAACGGTTGACCCATAATAAACCCGTGCAAAAAGTCCAAGGGAGCAGGGTCAAGGGTTATTTCCCGACACTTAATTACTAGACAAAAAGAAGGTGGTTTTGGCTTTGAAAATCTATCGCCTTATTGCGACATGATCTGCACTTGTATGAATAAGAGGAATCTAATCGCGATGTATAGAAATATTAAATTTGTTCTGGCTAACTCATTAAGATGGGTTAATTACAGTAAGAGAACGAGTGTAAGAAGTATTCGTTTCGGTTAAAGTACCGTTATCTGCTCTTGTGCCATAACGGGTTGACCAATCGTTAGGAATATCAACCCGACCCGTAGAATTGCAAGCGATTTGATTCTTTTGAACATTAGTGCTACCCTTTAAATTATTTTTTAATACCTAGATACGGGAGGTAGCATTTTGGTTTCAAAAAAATTGTTTTTTACCAGAAAAGATTCTCTCTGCTGAGGGGGTCTGAAATATAATGGGTTTGAAAGATAATGGTAAAGTTTAATTATTTAGATGTTTTCGCAGTTGAAAACTTAGGTGGTGGTGGGTCATGAGAAAAATTACCATGGATAGGTTAATGAACAAGGATAAAAAAGCCAAAACATTACAGTTGCAACTTGCTTCTTTAGCCAGTTTGTCAAAGGATAAACGGATCGACCGAAAAGAAAGGCAGCCCGAAGAACTTGATTTGTTGGCTATGGCCATCACAAAAAAATACGAAAAATACTTGAAAGAAGGGATATTGATCAAGGATGGTAGAAATTGGATATTCAATTTCCGAAAATAATATAAAAGAAATCCAAGAAAAAATCACTTTTATTCAAGACCAACCCATGGAATCCTTTCAAAAGAATATAAAAGTTATCAGTTACCTAACTTTCTTGCTTGAGAAGTTAAATATTCGTCCTATTATCGTTGGCGGGCATGCGGTAGAAATATATACAATGGGTCACTATACGACTGTTTATGTAGACTTGGTTCTAAATGGACGAGAATTGGCGGCAAAGGTTTTTGAAATGGTAGGTTTTAAAAAGGCACCGGACTACCGACATTGGTATCACGAAGAATTAGGACTCCCTTTGGAGATACCGGATGATGTTTTAGCCGGAAACATGGATCGGATTCTTCAGGTTACGGTGGAGGATGGTTTTCATGTTTATGTTATCGGCATAGAGGATCTTATTCTTGATCGACTTAGGGCTGCAGTATATTGGAAATCCTCTGCAGATCAGGAGTGGGCCTTACTATTAATGAAATCCCAGTTTGAAGAAATAGATTTCGACTACCTTGAGAGCGAGGCTGGCAAGGAGCCAGATATTAATATCATTAAATTAGTCAAGAAATTAAAGAAAGAAGTTTAAATGTTTGGGACACGCCTATGTGAGGAAAAAATATTTTAAGCTAAGACCAATGCCGAAGGCATGGTCCTGGTCAAACAGTTGGGCGCATTTTAAAAAGCGGAAGGCGAATGGCTAAAGCAGCACCACGGCACAGGTGGTGCTATCTTTTTGTTTAATCGAAAAAATAGTGTGACGGTAACAGCAGGTAATCGATACTTTCTTTCGAATAACAATGTTGATATAATGTACAGTGTTTTCTTTTAATATTACCATTTGGAGGATAAGATGGATATTTTGGCAAATCTTAATGCCGCCCAGGCAGAGGCGGTTCAACATACGGAAGGGCCACTTTTGGTGTTGGCCGGTGCCGGCTCGGGAAAAACCAGGGTGCTGACAAACAGGATTGCTCAGATTTTGAGCCAGGGGGTACGTCCCTACAATATCCTGGCCATTACCTTTACCAATAAGGCGGCCAATGAAATGAGAAATAGAGTGGAAAATTTGGTGCCCCAGGCGGCCAAAGATCTTTGGGTTACCACTTTCCATAGTGCCTGTCTGCGTATTCTGCGCAGGGAGATTGATGTACTGGGCTATGGTTCGAACTTTTCTATTTATGATGATGCGGACCAACAAACCGTGGTCAAAGAATGCCTGAGGGAATTAGATATTGATGAAAAACGCTTTCAACCCAGGGCCATGCTGGCGGCCATCTCCGGCGCCAAAAATAAACTGCAAACCCCGGAACAGTTTGATCGCCAGGCCTTTGAATACTTTGAACAGGTGGCGGCCAGGGTTTATCGCCTGTATCAGGAACGGTTATTTAAAAACAATGCACTGGATTTTGACGATTTAATCACGCTTACGGTGCGCTTGTTCAAAGAACACCCGGATGTTTTGGCTTATTACCAAAATAGATTTAAATATATTCTGGTGGATGAGTACCAGGATACCAACCATACCCAGTATGTATTGGTCAACTTACTGGCAGAAAGCCACCGCAATATTTGTGTGGTGGGGGACCCCAACCAGTCCATTTATAAATGGCGGGGGGCGGATATTAACAATATCCTTGACTTTGAGCATGGTTACCCAGAGGCCAAGGTGGTCAAGCTGGAGCAGAATTACCGCTCCACCGGCAACATTTTGCAGGCGGCCAATGCCCTGATTAAAAACAACCTGGAAGCGAAGGAAATGAAACTCTGGACCGCCCAGGAGGCGGGAACTCTGCTGCATATTTTTCGGGCCGAGAACGAACGATTTGAAGCCATGTATATTGCCGACCGGGTCAAAGACCTGCATTTTTCCCACAACCGCAAATACCGGGACATGGTCATTCTTTACCGAACCCATGCCCAATCCCGGGTTTTTGAAGAAGTTTTCCTACGCCAGGGAATTCCCTATAGCATCTTTGGCGGCCTAAAGTTCTATGACCGTAAGGAAATTAAGGACCTACTGTCCTATCTCAGGGTAATTGTCAACCCAGTGGACAGCCAAAGCCTGCTACGCATTATCAATGTACCAAAGCGGGGGGTGGGAGCTGCTTCTCTGGAGAAAATAAACAATTTTGCTGCTTCACGGGATCTCACGGTTCTCATGTCTTTGGCCCTGGTGGATGATATTGCCGGGGTACCAGCTAAGGCCCGCAAGCAATGCCGGGAACTGGCTGACACCATCGCCAGTCTTAGAAAACAGGCGGAATTCCTTTCGGTAACAGAAATTACCGAAGAGGTTCTCAACCGAACTGGTTACAAGGCTGAACTGGAACTGGAAAATACCGTGGAAGCCAGAACCAGGCTGGAGAACTTGCAGGAATTCCTTACGGTAACCAAGGAATTCGACAAACAACAGGGAGAAGAAGCCGGGGGCCTGGCAGATTTCCTAGCCACCATTTCTTTGGTCACTGATTTAGACCGGCATGACCCGGCAAGTGACCAGATCACCCTCATGACCCTGCACAGTGCCAAGGGCTTGGAGTATCCGGTGGTCTTTTTGACTGGCATGGAGGAAGGGGTGTTCCCCCACAGCCGAACCCTTTACGACGAAGGGGAATTGGAAGAAGAACGCCGCTTAGCCTATGTGGGTATTACCCGGGCTGAAGAGGAGCTTTATATTACCCACTGCTGGGAAAGAACCCTGTTTGGCAGAACCAACATGAATGCCAAATCCCGATTTTTAGAAGAAATCCCAGCGGAACTGACCGTTGGCCAAACGCCGGTGAAAAAATCCCTAGGAATTTCCGGTCAGCCAATCAAGCCAGGACTAGCCAATAAAACCGGTACAGCGGCAATCCCTTCTACCCCAGCAACCCCTGGGAACTTTAAGTTGGGGGACAAGGTACGTCATGCCAAGTGGGGCGACGGGGTTATCGTCAAGGTAAAGGGAGACGGCGGCAACGCCGAACTGACGGTAGCCTTTCCGGAACTGGGTCTGAAAACCCTGATTGCCCAGTTTGCACCACTAGAAAAGATCTAATCTGGAAACAATAATGGCGGAGGAAGAATATGGACCGCTTAATTGCCGTGGTGGTTTTAACCGCCATCATCCATTTAATTAATACCTTGATTTATGCAGTGCGACCAGCAGGGGTTATTACCAAACGGCTGGCCACTGCTTATTCCCTGTTTAATGTCATCTTTTTAATTGCACAGACCGCCAACATGCTGCAGGCACCGTTGCTTTCATCGATTATTGAGCATGCCATCGTCCGTGGGAACGAGGCTGCCGGTGCCGGGGCTAATTTGCTGGAAAACGCGATCTATCAACAGGAATTAGGGATTTTGAATATACAAATTCGTACGGTGATTTTGGGGGCAACCCTGGGGACATTGCTTGGTGCCGTCTTTATCCCCGCCTTTGTGACCGTCTTTACCCGCGGCATTGATCTCTTTGATCAGGTAAAATCGGTGCCTAAAATGATTGGTTTGGTGTTATTTTCACCAAGAAAAGCAGCCAAAATGATCCGGGCAACCATCAAGATACCCGGCAGACAGTATTTTCGTCAGGCCATACGGGAAAAATTGACCATCCCCAGAAAGTTTTTGGTCTTGAACATCATCGTAACGGGTGTCTATACAACGTCCGTACTTTCTTCACTCTATGCCGGGGCCTTATTTCCGGAATTCCGTGCCACGGCAACACTTCTTTCAGGCATTGTCAATGGTATCGCTACCATTTTATTTGCCACCGTGGTGGACCCCACGGCAGCAGGCATTACCGACCAGGCTTTGCGGGAAGAGCGGCCAGGGCAAGATGTGCAGCAAATGTCCTTTTATCTGGCGGTAACACGTTTGTTGGGAACCCTCTTAGCACAGTTGTTTTTTGTTCCGGCTGCCTATGTGATTAAATACGTGGCAGAGATTATCGCTTTTAATTTTAGATAGGAGTGAAAGCGTGTGGCAGAGCGAACCCATCAAATTAGGGGGAAACGAGCTCTTTAATCATGACTTAAGTACGCTTATTTATGCAGAAGCCGTTGGTTTTAAGTAAAGAAGCAGGAGGAGCTATTTTTATGGATATCGTTGATCGCATTAAAGAGCTGCGGGAGAAGATTGAGTACCATAATAAAAAATATTACGAAGAAGATACACCGGAAATAGGCGATTATGAATATGATTTGATGCTTCGGGAATTAAAGAATCTTGAACAACAATACCCAGAATTAGCAACTCCGGAATCACCTACAAAGAAAGTAGGAGGAAGAGCGAAAAGGGGAGCCAAAAAAATTGCCCACGACGTTCCGATGCTTTCATTGGATGATCGGTTTTCCAGGGAAGAAGTAGCGGACTTTATTGCAAAGATACAAAATGAGGTCAAAGACCCCGTATTTATTGTAGAATACAAAATCGACGGGCTCGCCGTGGCGTTACGATATCGGGACGGAAAATTTTTGGAAGGTATGACGCGTGGCGATGGCGTAAGCTATGGGGAAGATATTACCGAAAACCTTAAGATGATCGATCGTGTGCCGCTCAGAATGCATGAAAAACTTCCATATCTCGAGGTGCGTGGGGAAGTTTACATGAATAACGAAGTTTTTCAGGCAGTCAATGAGAGACAGGAAGAGATAGGGGCTAAAATCTTTGCCAATCCTAGAAATTGTGCGGCAGGCACGATGAGGCAATTAGACCCGAATGTAGTGGCAGAAAGAGATTTATCGATTCTCGTCTTTAATCTTCAGGCGGTTCAGGGGAAAGAATTTACTTCTCATGCAGAGACCCTTGACTGGTTGACCGCCCAAGGTTTCCCAGTACCCAAATATTTTAAGTGTACGAAGGAAGAAGAAGTTTGGGATGCTATTACCTTAATTGGAGAAACCCGTGGTGATCTGCCATTCGGAATTGATGGTGCGGTAGTAAAATTGGATAATCTAGCCGATCGTGAAAAACTGGGAGCTAGTTCAAAGGTGCCGAGATGGGCCATTGCATACAAGTACCCTCCGGAAGAAAAAGCGACGAAGGTGTTGCATATTGAGGTAAACGTTGGCCGGACCGGCAGATTAACACCCTTAGCTATATTGGAACCTGTTCGATTAGCGGGTACCACCGTCTCTCGTGCGTCACTGCATAATCAGGATCAAATTGATCGACTGGATATACGTATTGGTGACACGGTAATCGTACGTAAAGCTGCGGAAATCATTCCGGAGATTGTTCGGGTAATTAAAGAGCAACGGCCCGAAGGTACGGTTCCTTTTCAAATTCCCGATCGATGTCCTGTCTGCGGCGCTCCTGCTTTTCGGGGTGACAACGTAGCGGATATCCGTTGCAGCGGAATTAACTGCCCGGCGCAACTGGCACGACTCATTATACACTTTGCATCCAGGGGAGCAATGGATATAGAGGGCCTAGGTCCGGCAGCGGTTCATTCACTCATGGAGAAGGGATATTTAAAGGATATTGCGGATATATATTATCTCAAAAACCATCGGGAAGAATTTGTTGCGAATGGGATTACTCCGCGACCCCGTAAAAAGGTAGCTTCGGATGCGCGGCCCCAAAAGCAAAAGGAGAATCCGTATCAATCGAGCACCGATAATCTGCTTACGGCGATCGAGCTTTCAAAGGATCAAAACCTGGAACGTCTTATAAACGGTTTTGGCATACCCAATATTGGTAAGCACACAGGGCGTATTTTAGAGGAAAACTTTCCGGACCTAGATGCTATTGCAAAGATTCGTTATGATAAGTATAAACAGTTGAAGGACAAAGAGAAGCAATTAAGGAAAGAACGCAATAAAATTGAAAAGACGCTGAAGACTTCTACCAGCCCAGAGGATTTAGAACTGCTTAATGAAGTGAATAAGCAACTACGTGAGGTTGAGAAAGAACGAAAGGCAAACGGAGATATCAAAGGTATTGGAGAAGTAGGTATAAAAGCGATTTCTGACTTTTTTTCTGAGCCTCAAACCAAAGCGATACTTGAACGTCTTGAACAAGCCGGCGTTAATTTGAAATCAAGATCTTCAAGTAACGTAATGGATAATCGGCTTGAGGGTGCAACCTTTGTTCTTACAGGAACTTTGCCGACAATGAGTAGGGAAGAAGCGACAAGGTTAATTGAAGAACATGGAGGACGTGTTGTTGCAAGTTTATCCGGTAAGACAACCTATCTTCTTGCAGGTGAAAATCCGGGTGGGAAATTAGCAAAGGCGCAAAGTCTAAACGTAGAGGTCATTACGGAAGATAAATTAATGGCAATGTTAGTTTGAAATGATTTATAATGAAGGAATCAAGCATTCTTCATAATTAGCTGTTCCCCTTGATGAATAAAAACGAATACAAGCGTCCATGTTAGAAAAAAGCTAGCCGTTCTTGACTAGCTTCTTTTTTTACTGTAATCACTCCTTTTGGCTTGCCGGATTTCGTCCAAAGAAATGAAAGAAATTGTAAACCTACTGACTAACTAAATTAAAAGCATAAAAAACAGATTGTACATAGAAACAATAAAAATCAGCCACCCAAGTCTTGGCATAAATCCAAATTATGATCAGTTGAGGTCAAAGGCTTATGAATTTTTCATTCCTTTTTACGCATTAAGTTAATCAATTCTCGAAATTCATTTGACGATGTCCATAGTACAATGATTACGATAAGAAGGATGGTAAATAGGTTTGAAAAAAGTATTAATATAATTGTATATTCAAATAGATTAAAAGAACTCTGAGAAGCTCTTTGCGATTTCTTGTTATTATATATAATAATCTTATTAATGGTATCATTTGCTTCATACCAAATAGGGTAAGCCACTTTTATTTGTCGATTGGTAATATCATACTTTTTCTCTTTGCCAGCCTCAAGGGTTGTAGGTAATTTATCAAGGTATTCATGCCAGTTTTTTTCAAAGTATGCATATAAATCAGCCTCTTCCGAAGTAGAAATATAGTGTTCTTCATAAATTTCAAGTTTTTCTTCTATTTCCTTTAATAAGGGTTTTAGTTCTTCATTTTCAATCCTAGACATTTCCTGTGGGTTGTTTTCTAGGGTTAGTCTTAATACGATACTGGGAATATCTGAAACTGCACCATTAATCCACCCCATAAGCTGCAGATTGGGGACCCAAGTTTGTGCGATCTCTTTAGCATTTGAATGCATATTTAATAAATTTTTAATTGTAAAGGTAGTAGAAGCTACGATAATTAAAATAATTAATAAAAAAGCCATGAAATACTTCTTACTCATGCCGGACCCCATTTCCCTTGTTTGTTATTTGGCTATGCTATTAAATAATATAACATGTTCGGAAATTTACTTAAACAAAAAACATTTGCTGTGAGGCTATGTCCTGTGTGGGTGGGGGAAAGGCTCTGGCAGTGTCAGCAAGAAAACCGACTAGGTGGCAGTGAGAGAAAACCCCGGTTCTATGTATGATAAGGCTGTGCCGTTGGGAGTGCCTGTTTTGAACGAGCAGGTGTTTGTTGAATTGCTGGGCGAATAGCTGCGGGCTGATGGCCTTGGGGCATGGGTTAAGCCCTTAGCCATCAGCCCGCAGCTATGTCATCCTGAGTGTTCGCAAAAAATCCGAGTATATGCTACCCAATGAAGGTATGTGCAAAGATAAATTTACTCAATCACCTTCTTTGCCTTTGCCTTCACTGATTCTGGTATGGTGACGCCCATTCTTGCCGCTGCCTCTAGGTTCAGCACCAGATCGGTGCCGCTCTGGCTTTGGATCGCCATATCCTGGGGTTTTTCACCACTTAATATCCTTAGAGCCATTTCACCGGTGGTGCGGCCTAGCTGGTAGTAGTCGATGCCAATGGTAGCCAGGGCACCGTTTTCAACGGAACTTACTTCACCCGTGATAACAGGTATTTTGTTATCTTCCGCTACCTTTAGTACAGCGGCGATGGAGGAAATAACCATGTTGTCGGTGGGAAGATAGATGGCATCCACCTGATTCGTTAAGGACTGGGCGGCTTGCATTACTTCACTGCTGGCATTTACTGTAACTTTTTTTAATTGCAAACCCAATTCAGGGGCAGCCTGGTCGGCCACATCAACTTGGATCTGGGAATTAATTTCACTGGCGTTATAGATAATTCCTACTTTTTTTGCATTGGGTACAATTTCTTGAATCAGCTTTAACTGATCTTTTACTGGGTTCATGTCTGTGGTGCCGGTTACATTTGTGTCAGGTTTCTCTGTGCTTTTAACCAGTTTAGCACTTACCGGATCGGTAACCGCTGTGATTAAAATGGGAATGTCACTGCTTTCATTAGCCATCATCATGGCAGAGGGGGTAGCAATGGCCAGCACAAGATCGCTGCGCTCCTGGACAAACTTGCGGGCAATGGTCTGTAGGTTTCCTTGATCACCCTGGGCATTTTGATAATCAACCGTAAGTTTTTCACCCTCTGCGTAACCCTGCTCCTTAAGCAGGTCTAAAAATCCTTGTCTGGTTGCATCTAAGGAAGGATGTTCGACGATTTGGATAATCCCGAGTTTTACCTTGTCGGTTTCTTGGGCTTTATTAGTTTCATTGCCACAGCCGGTCAAGCCTAAAGCAATCAATAACATGACGGATAATAATAATAGCTTTTTCATTTTTTTTACCTCCAAGAATTTTGTTAGAATTTCGATGCACAAAAACAACTAAGGTTGTTATTATTTTGTGCTTTAAGAGCTTGGTGCCAGTGTCGTTTTCTTTAAAATCAGGAAGCAGGAAAGTTTCGAAAACAACGCCCCCTTTCAGACAAATAAAAAACTCCCCGTCCCCTAAAGGGACGAAGAGTTACTCCGCGGTACCACCCAAATTGGCTAATAGCCCAGCTCATAGGTACAGGAAAATAAACCCACCCCGGTAATAAAAAAAGCACTTCATCCCCAAGGGACGAAATGCTTGATTTCGCGGTACCACCCTAATTGCAAAAGCCGCTTTACCGGTACGGGACTTACAGTCCAATACCTTTTCCCTTTTAACGGCAGGAATCCCCGGCCACACCTAATTCATCCGTTCAGTGCGGCAACTCCGGAGGGAACTTCAATCAACCATACCTTGAAGAAGCTTCCAGTCTCGACTTCTTCTCCCTGGAAGGCTGGACTCTGATCTACTTTTCTCCATCATTGTCGATGATGTATCTTGTTAATCAATAAACTAACATAACTTATTTTGTTCGTCAATAGCATTTTTATCCACCAAGTGATAGCGGTTAGTTATTTGGCCATGGCAGGACTTTTTTCCGTTGTTTTGCTTTAGGGGGTTATTGGCCCAGGCGGAAAATAATTGCTATGGAGGAAGGAGATAGCTAGCTTGTTCAAGAAATGAAAGGAATGGGGGTTGATGCTGTGACACTAATGAAACGGGCATTGTTGCTAACTTTGATGCTTTTTTTATTTGTTAATCATGCCGAGGCTGCGGGTAGATTTTATCCCTATGGGGAAGTGAAATGGACGGTGGAGAAGGCCGGGAAGTTATCGGCGGATGTTACCATTACGGATAATGGTCTCCTTTATACTCCGGTGGGCAATAAAATCATATGCTATGACTGGAACCGTGGCACCAAGCTTTGGGAAAGAAAGATGGATGTGGGAGGAAAAATTACAGAACCACTTTTGATACAAAACCAAACGATTTATGTTACTGGAACGGATGGTATTCAGCAAATGAGGCCCAATGGTAATGTTACCTGGCTTTACCGTCTGCTGCCCAAAGCGAAGGGAACAAAAAGCAGTGGGGTGGTGGCCAAAGGGCCCAATGATCTAATATTTCTGGGGCTGGCCGATGGTCTCTATGCCCTGGAACCGCTGAAAAATTATCAGTGGCGTTATTCCGATGATAAAAATATGGTGGCAGCACTGGGTGATGATCGGGCGGTTTATCTTTGTCTGGGGGATCAACAAGGAAGTTTTACCCTACAGGCCATTGATCAGCGGGGTGAAAAACGTTGGCAAAGGAGTCTGGGTGGTATCAAGGATATTAAAATGCAGTTGGGGGCCGATGACACCCTTTATGCCGTAACGAATCCGGAGAAGTTAGAGCGAAATTCAGTGGCCAAAGTAAGATGTTATGACAAGGTGAATGGTGAGGAGCTTTGGTCTTACGCCGTTAGGACAGAAAGCCTTACAGATATTAGCTTGGCCGGGGATGATTTACTGTTCTTTTGTGGTAATGGCAAACTTTATTGTCTGAACAACAAGGGAGAATTGCAATGGGACCTCCCGCTGCTTAATGTTTCCTCGGGTGCGGCTGTGGATGCAGCGAAGAAACGTATTTATGTAGGCAGTACCGATGGAAGAATTTTTTGTGTTGGCTTTGCCGGTCGTGTGCTATGGGAAAAAGAGATCGACAAAACCACTGGCCAAACCCTGGCCAAGGGTGGCGGTGCCATGATTGATACTGGCAAGGATGAAAAGGATACCATTACCAAAGCACCCAGCCTGTTGCCTGATGGCAGTATCTTTGTTTACACAGATAAAGGAAAGATGTATCGATTTGTTGATACCTTTGGGGGTAAGGACGATGAAAGATTTTTTCAAGAATATAGCTGCCCTATTGCTATTGACATGGTGTCTTCTTCAGCCCACGGCGGTTTGGGCACAGGGGGGTCAGGCTGCTGCTGTTGATTTAAAAGATATCCAACAGCACTGGGCCAAGCCGACCATTGAAAAAATAACAGCCATAGGGCTGATGTCCGGCTTCGAGGATAACACCTTTCGTCCTAATCAACCGATCAGTTATCTTGAGGCCATCACCAGCAGCTTGGACGGTGCCGGCTATGCAGCCCAGGTTAAAAAAATGAAACGGCCTAAAAATAATCCGGACAGTGCCTATCTGGTGCCAGCCCAGCAAAATTATGTTGATTTTGCCCTGCAGCAAAATTTTCTCCCTGCTGCCATGTTAAATAATTTACGGTACGATGAACCCATCAGCCGGGGAGAATTGGCTTTTTTGCTGGCCAAGGTGTTGTACCTTGAGGTACCCGAAAAAACGATTGCCTTTACAGATCATGCCAATATACCAAAGGAATATATGCCTGCGGTGCAGGCCCTGAGTCAGCTAAAAATTATGTCCGGTTACCCGGACGGAACCTTTCGCATTAAAGATCAGGTGACCCGGGGTGAGTTGGCAGCCATTCTCAGTAAGTTTTATGAACAGGGCTGGCTTTACCTGGATGCCAAAAGAAAGGCCAGCGGTTGGATTGCTGATGTTACGGAGGATAAGAATGGGTTAGTTGTCCAGCTTAACTCCCTTAAAGGTACGCAAAAAATCTCTGTTAATGCCAACTGCAAAGTCTACTGGCAGGGACACCCGATACAATTAAAGGATTGTATCAATTATCGGCTGGAGGGTATTTTGGATAACAAAAGAAAGCTGGCCTATGTGGAACTGATTGACCGAAGGAATTTCTCCCCGGTACAAAGGGAAGTATATGGCAGTTATCTGCGGCAGGCGGCAGGGGAACCGCTGCTTCTCACGGTGAAGGATTTATTGAATGAGGAAGTAGATTTTCCTGTGGCCTGGGATGCAGAAATCAGTGATGAAAAATCTAAAAGCAAAACCAGCAAAGACCTGCTGACAAAACTTAAGCCCGGTCAATTCTTAAAGCTGGGTCTTACTTCCGGCGGTACGGTAAAGTCCTTAACCATCTTGGAGGTAAAGAATATTAGCGGTGAAATTGACCGTATCAACCGGGCACTGTATCTGGTGAAAAAGAAAAGTGGCAGCAGCAAAAAATATGTACCGGATCACTTTTACAGTTGGGATGCCGGGCGCATCGTTAACAAAGAGGGAGAGGATGCCGGAGATCCCGATGAGAAGGACAAGGTGAAAATCCTTTATATCGGCGAACCTTTCTATGAAAGGGTGCTGGAGATTCAGGTACTGGAGCGGGTGGATTAACTAAAAGATACAAAGAACGGCGGAAGCATGGTGGGTAAAGGTGGCGAATATTGCACCAACGGGGATAACGATAGCACCTGGCAATTCTAAAGTGGTATCCTTCCTAAGTGAAAAACGACTCGTTGGCTAATCGCTAACAGCTAAAAACAAGGACATGCATACGGCATGTCCTTTGTTCAGCCTATTTTCCACCGCAGCCACAACCGCCGTCGCCGCTTGAGGCGTGGCCATGGCCATGTCCATGGCCTGGTGCAGCAATTACTTCAATTTCTACTCCAACATCCCTGGGTAGACGGGCAACTTGCACCAGGGAGCGGGCAGGAGAGGGATTGGGGAAGTACTCAGCGTAGATCTCATTGATTTTTTCAAAATCATTCATATCCTTGATAAACACAGTGGTTTTCACCACTTGATCCATACGGGCACCGGCGGCCTCCAAAATAGCCTTGACGTTTTCCAGGCTACGACGAGTCTGAGCCTGAATGTCACCAGCAACCAGATTACCAGTGGCAGGGTCAAAGGGGATTTGGCCGGATGTAAAGATAAAAGGGCCAAAAGAAATGGCCTGGGAGTAAGGGCCAATGGCAGCCGGGGCTTTGTCAGTACGAATAACCTTTTTCTCGTGCATAAGCATGCCTCCTTTAAAAAAATATAAAACCTAAAAATAGATTACCCCAATTCCAATATTATAACAGCTAATTTTAAATTTAAAAGATTTCAAATTTATGGTTATATTGCGTTTTATTTGAAAAACTTGGTATAATACTTAACAGTTTTGAGCAAAGGAAGTGTTCTTGATTGATTAGTAAAAAAGATGTTGAGCATGTGGCTTTGCTGGCCCGGCTGGCATTAGAGGAAGAAGAAAAAGAGCTGTACACCCGGCAATTAAATAAAATCCTAGATGCTGCCAAGGCATTACAGGAACTGAATACCGATCATGTGCCTCCTACCGCCCACGTTCTCCCCCTGCAAAATGTCTTTAGGGAAGACAAAATTGGCCAACATATTGACCCCAAAGAAGCCCTGGCCAATGCCCCGGACAAGGAAGAAAACTTCTTTAAGGTACCCAAAATTGTTTAAGAAATAGGAGGGAGATATTTGGAGCTCTTTCAACTCACCGCTCACCAACTTCAACAAATGTTATTAAAAAAAGACATTTCCGCCTTGGATATAACCGAGGTTGTTTTTAATCGTATTGAACAGGTTGAAGATAAAGTAAAATCCTATCTTACCCTGACCAGGGATCAGGCCGAAGCAAAGGCCCGGCAGGTGGACAAGAAAATTGCCGCCGGGGAACCAATTGGCCCCCTGGCAGGAATCCCCATTGCCATCAAAGACAACCTGTGTACCGAGGGTGTTCGTACCACCTGTGCTTCCAAAATACTGCAAGATTTCATCCCCCCCTACTCAGCCACCTCGGTGCAAAGGGTCCAGGCAGCAGATATGGTGCTGGTGGGGAAAACCAACCTGGACGAATTTGCCATGGGTTCCTCCACCGAAAACTCCGGCTTTCATTTAACGCACAACCCCTGGGATATTGACAGGGTTCCCGGTGGTTCCAGCGGTGGTTCGGCCGCCGCTGTGGCTGCGGGGGAGGCCATTGTTTCCTTGGGGTCTGATACCGGTGGTTCCATCCGGCAGCCGGCGGCCTTTTGTGGTGTGGTAGGCATGAAACCCACCTACGGCGGTGTATCTCGCTATGGATTGGTAGCCTATGCCTCTTCACTGGATCAAATCGGACCCTTTACCCGGGATGTCACCGATATGGCCCAGGTGCTGAATGTGATCTGTGGCCATGACCCCATGGACAGTACCTCTGCCAATATCAAGCAACCGGATTATACGCAGTATCTAATAAATGATATTAAAGGGATGAAAATTGGTGTACCCCGGGAATACATGGCGGATGGCATTGACCATCCGGTGAAGGAAAGGATTAATGCAGCCATTGAAAAGCTAACCGAATTGGGTGCCTTTGTGGAGGAAACCAGTCTGCCCCATACAGATTACGCCATGCCAGCCTATTACCTAATTGCCACCGCTGAGGCCAGCTCAAATCTAGCCCGCTACGATGGGGTGCGTTACGGCTATCGGGTGAAAGATGCCCACGACCTGGTGGACATGTTTATGCGCAGCCGCAGCCAGGGTTTTGGTGATGAGGTAAAACGTCGGATTATGTTGGGTACCTATTCCCTTTCCGCTGGTTATTACGATGCCTACTACCTCAAGGCTTTAAAGGTACGAACCTTGATCAAACAAGACTTTGATCAGGCCTTTACCAAATACGATGCCTTGCTATCACCCACATCTCCCAGCACGGCTTTTAAAATAGGAGCTATGGTTAATGACCCGATTCAAATGTATTTACAGGATGTTTGCACCATACCCGTGAACTTGGCAGGTATTCCAGCCCTTTCCCTTCCCTGTGGTTTAGCCAATGATTTACCTGTGGGCCTGCAACTGATGGGGAAAGCCTTTGCTGAAGGAACCCTGTTAAGGATTGCCTACACCTTGGAGCAAAACTCTGATTATACTAGGCTCCGGCCAGTTATAGGGGGATAAGCCATTGACTAAGACCTATGAAACCGTTATTGGCATTGAAGTACATGTTGAACTAAAAACGAACACTAAGATTTTTTGCAACTCCACCACCGAATTTGGCGGTGAGCCCAACCATCATGCTTGCCCGGTGTGTTTAGGCCTGCCTGGAACGCTGCCGGTCCTCAATAAAAAGGTTGTGGAATATGCGGTTAGGGCAGCTTTGGCTTTAAATTGCCAAGTGGCCAGCTTTTCTAAATTTGACCGCAAGAATTACTATTACCCGGACCTGCCAAAAAACTATCAGATCTCCCAGTATGATCTGCCCATTGCCGAGCATGGCTACTTGGATATCAAGGTGGGCGACCGGGAAAAACGTATTGGCATTACCCGCTTGCATCTGGAAGAGGATGCCGGCAAACTGGTGCACCAGGGTAATATTGTAACCACACCCTACTCCCTGGTGGATTACAACCGTACCGGTGTGCCCCTCATTGAAATCGTTTCTGAACCGGACCTGAGATCTTCGGAGGAAGCCCGGGCCTATGTGGAAAAACTGAAGGCCATTATTCAATACACCGGGGTGTCCGATTGCCGTATGGAAGAGGGCAGCCTGCGCTGTGACGTCAACGTCTCGGTTCGTCCAGTGGGCCAAAGGGAATTTGGCACAAAGGCAGAAATAAAAAACCTCAATTCTTTTCGGGCCTTGCAAAGGGCCCTGGAATTTGAAGTAGAAAGGCAAATTAAAGCATTAAATTCCGGGGGCAAGGTTATTCAGGAAACCCGTACCTGGGATGAGGCCAAGGGTATTACCATTTCCATGCGCAGTAAGGAGCAGGCCCATGACTACCGTTATTTTCCTGACCCCGATCTGGTACCCTTGGTGCTGGATCATCAGTGGATTGACTTTATTCGTGAATCCTTGCCGGAACTTCCTGACCAGCGTCGCACACGCTATATGCAGGAATATGGGCTGCCGGAATATGATGCCTCTGTCCTCACCTTAACCAAAGAAATGTCTGACTACTTTGAAGAGGTAATCAAATACGATGATCAGCCAAAGGTTATTAGCAACTGGCTGATGGGGGATCTAAGCCGTCTTTTGAATGCCAGCGGCATCGATATCACCCAATGCAAAATAAAACCAGCCAGGTTGGCTGAAATGTTAAAACTTATGGACCAAGGAACCATTAGCGGCAAAATCGCTAAAACTGTTTTTGAAGAAATGTTCAACTCCGGCAAGGACCCGGCAGTTATTGTCAAAGAAAAGGGTCTGGTGCAAATTTCCGATGCAGGTGCCATTGCCTCTGTGGTGGCAGAAGTTATCGCTGCCAACCCTAAATCTGTACAGGATTATCAAGCGGGTAAGACCCAAGCCATTGGTTTCCTGGTGGGGCAAGTCATGAAGGCCACCAGGGGTAAAGCGAATCCCGAACTGGTTAATCGAATTCTTCTTGAAAAACTATCGTAGAAGAATTACAAACCAAATTAAATCCACTGTCTAAAAAACGGAACAACATAAAGAAACTGTACAAATAAAGTGATTAAAAAACAAAACATAATCACGAGGCAAAAATAGAAGAAATGAAGAGGAAAATTTAAAAAAAAGCAGAATATACCTATAAACAGAAAATTTGAATGTATACAGTATAAATGCCACTTCTGAATACCCATAATCGTGTCATTTATGATAAGATTAACAACATAGTTTGACTTGGAGCTGGAGGTGTTTCTTAAATGGATAAAAGAAAAATATGGATAGTCGATACTACACTGCGTGATGGCGAACAAACCGCTGGCGTGGTGTTTGCAAACAAGGAAAAAATACGCATAGCGAAATTTCTTGATGAGCTGGGTGTTGACCAGATTGAAGCGGGCATTCCAACCATGGGTGGGGATGAACAAGAGGCCATTAAACAAATTTGCAAGCTGGGTCTAAAGGCCAGCATTATGGGGTGGAACCGACCAGTGATCAAGGATATCGAAGATTCCTTGGCCTGTGGTGTGGATGCTTTGGCTATCTCGATTTCTACCTCGGATATTCACATTAAACATAAACTAAAAACCAGCCGTGAATGGGTGCTTGAGCACATGGTTCGGGCCACAGAGTTTGCCAAAAAAGAAGGGGTATATATATCTGTTAACGCAGAGGATGCCTCCCGTAGTGATATGAACTTTTTAATTGAATTTGCTAAGGCTGCCAAACAGGCTGGTGCAGATAGACTTCGCTATTGTGACACAGTGGGTATTTTAGAGCCCTTTACTACCTATGATAATATCAGAAAATTAAAAGAAGCAGTGGATATTGAAGTTGAGATGCATACCCACAATGATTTTGGTATGGCCACAGCCAATGCCTTTGCAGGTGTCAAGGCCGGTGCCAATTGGGTGGGTGTAACGATTACCGGTTTGGGCGAAAGGGCTGGCAACTCGCCTTTGGAAGAAGTAGTTATGGCCCTTAAGCACCTCTATGACATCGACTTAAATTTTAAGACCGAGATGTTACGTGAAGTAGCCGAATATGTTGCCATGGCTTCTGGTCGTGAGCTGCACTGCAGCAAGGCCATTGTAGGTTCGAATATGTTTGCCCACGAGTCTGGTATTCATGCCGACGGTGCGATCAAAAACCCCAAAACCTACGAGGCTTTCCAACCTGAAGAAGTGGGTCTGGAACGTCAAATCGTCATTGGCAAGCACTCTGGCAGTGCTTCTTTAAGAATGAAATTTGCTGAGTACGGCATTGACCTTTCCAAGGAACAGGCCGAGGAATTATTACCCAAGATACGTTCTGCTGCTGTATCGTTAAAACGTACCTTGTTTGATAAGGAACTGGTTTATATATACGAAGATCATTTTGGAAAGAGGGATTAATTTGGGCAAAACAATCATTGAGAAGATACTATCTTCCCACAGTGGCCAAGATTGCCAGGCCAATGACATCGTAGTAGCCCAGGTTGACTTCGTCATGGGGCAGGATGGTACTTCCCCACTGGCTATCCGGGCCTATGAAAATATGGATGGGAAGGAACTGTTCGATCCGGAAAAGGTTGCTTTGGTCATAGATCATAGTTCACCCAGCCCCTTAGAAGGGGTTTCTGCCCTGCATACGATTATGCGGAAATTTGCCAAGCAAAAGGGCTGCCGCCTTTATGATATCGGTGAAGGTGTTTGCCACCAGCTAATTCCTGAAAGCGGTAAGGTTGGTCCGGGCAGTCTGGTTATCGGCGCAGATAGTCATACCTGCACTTATGGGGCTTTAAATGCCTTTTCCACCGGAGTTGGCTCCACCGATCTGTCTGGTGGGTTGGTTTCTGGTAAAATGTGGTTTAAGGTTCCTGAAACAATCAAATTTGTCTGCCATGGTGTACTGCCCAAGGGAGTCTATGCCAAGGATTTGATTCTTTACTTAATCGGTCAAGTCACTGCCGATGGCTGCACCTACATGGCGGCGGAATACACTGGCGAGGCCATTGCTGCCCTATCCATGGAAGGACGTTTTACAGTGGCCAATATGGCCATTGAAATGGGAGCCAAAGCGGGTTTGATGGAAGCCGATGAAAAAACCTATAATTGGCTTAAACTTCATAGTGATCAAGAGTTTACAGCGGTTTCCGCAGATGAAGATGCCAACTACTATAAAGTACTGGAGTTTGATGTTTCCAACCTGGAGCCTCAGGTGGCTAAACCCCATCGGGTAGATCATGTAGCACCCTTGTCTGAAGTAAAGGGAAAACCGATTCAACAGGCGGTCTTAGGAACCTGTACCAACGGACGCTTGGAAGATTTGCGGATTGCTGCCTCAATTTTAGCTGGCAAAAGGATTCATCCGGATGTTCGATTTATTGTGGCACCCGCTTCCCGTAAGATTTACCTGGAAGCTATGGAAGAAGGCGTCATTCAGCGACTGGTAGAAGCCGGTGCAGCGGTAGTGACACCTGGTTGTGGTCCCTGTGTAGGCACCCATAATGGTGTTCCTTCGGACGGTGAAACTGTCATATCTACGGCTAACCGCAATTTCAAGGGACGTATGGGTAACAGTAATGCCGAAATTTATCTTGCTTCCCCGGCTGCGGTGGCAGCATCGGCATTGACCGGTGTTATTAGTGATCCCAGAGACTTTGTAAAGTAGGTGAAGCCGATGAAATTTCAAGGAAAAAGCCATAAGTTTGGCAACGATGTCAATACCGACTATATCATCTCCGGTAAATATAAATTTAAGACCCTCGATATGAATGAATTGGCAAAGCATGTCATGGAGGATTTAGATCCCGATTTTTACAATAAAGTTACTGCCGGTGATTTTATCGTTGCCGGCAGCAACTTTGGTTGCGGTTCCTCCAGGGAACAAGCACCCTTGGCCATTAAACATGCCAATATCAGTGCAGTTTTAGCTAAATCCTTTGCTCGAATTTTTTACCGCAATGCCATTAACACCGGTTTACCCGTACTGGAATGCGACACAGATCTAATTGACCCAGGTGACGTATTGGATGTCGACCTGACCCAGGGCACCATCACTAACCGGACCAAGGATATTGAAATTGCCGTAAAGCCATTACCAAATGTTATGATCAAAATTCTTAACGATGGTGGATTGGCACCTCATTTTCGTAAATATGGCGGGTTTAATTTTGATTAGTAGAGAATTGGAAAGCTGGAAAGTTTGAAAGTAGAACAAAACCACCCTTGGGTGGTTTTGTTTTTTTCAAAAAGACACAAGGGGACGGTTCTGTTGTGCACCATACTAAACGGTGCACAACAGAACCGTCCCCTTGTGTCTTTAAAAAAATGGATGGTTTTGCCCAAAGTCATAATAATTACCTCCAATAAAGATGGATGGGTTTTCAGATAATAATGATGATTTCCAATGTAAATGAGGAGGTGTTTTAATGTCAAATAGAACTAATTTTGGAGAACCATCCATGGGTGCCTATCGGTTAAAGGAAATGCATGAAGCCCAATTCCCCCAAGGTGTGGTGGTGGATCCCACACCCATTACTGCTGGACAAGATATATTGGTATTTTACGATGGGTTGTTAGCCAAGGAAGGTGCCCAGGAGGTATACCTGCACTGTGGTTTTGGCAACAGCAATCAATGGAATGCCGTTCATGATCACAGAATGGCGAAAACCGGTTATGGTTTTGTCAAAACCTTGACCATGCCAGATACGCATACCCAGTTTAGTTTTTGTTTCCACGACAATGCTATGAACTGGGATAATAACTTTGGTAAGAACTGGGCTTTCCAGGTTCACAATGGTACCATGAACTGCCATTAATAAAAAACCCCTACCGAAAAATCGGTAGGGGTTTTTAAGAATGTATAGTGAGCCGTCGGTTGTTGAAAAACGGATCGATGATCGCAAATCTTTTACCGTCAGGTCATAAAAACTGTCCGAATGGTAAATACTAGCTACTATTAATTTGTCGAAGGGTGTGTGAAAGATTGAGGGTAGTTATGTTTTCTTGGGAGTACCCGCCCTTAAGTGTTGGTGGGTTGGCTCAGCATGTCTATGATCTAACGAGTGCCATGGCAAAACAGCAGCAGGAGATTCATTTAATAACCCGTGGCAACCCTGATACACCAGCCTATGAAGAAGTGAACGGCGTGCATGTTTACCGGGTAAACCCCTTTAAGGTATCTTCTACTGACTTCATTACCTGGGTCATGCAATTGAATATGGCCATGATTGAAAAAGCCACTTCATTGTTTCAGGAATTGGATCAGATTGATATTATCCATGCCCATGATTGGTTAGTGGCCTATGCTGCAAAGGTATGTAAACATTCCTATAAAATCCCCTTGATTGCTACCATCCATGCCACGGAGTGGGGTCGAAATAACGGACTACACAATGATCTGCAAAGACACATTAGTGATATTGAATGGTGGTTAACCTATGAATCCTGGCGAGTAATATGCTGCAGTCAATACATGCGGGGACAGCTTTATCATATTTTTCAGCTTCCAGAGGACAAATTAAATGTTATACCCAATGGGGTTGAGCCAAAGGGGTTTCAATACAACCCTCAAAGCTCCATAAAACGAAGTTCCTATGCAAATCCCCAAGAGAAAATTGTTTATTATGTGGGACGGTTGGTGCCTGAAAAGGGAGTCCAAATATTAATCGAAGCGATTCCTAAAATATTACATTACCACCCCGATACAAAATTTGTGATAGCCGGTAAAGGGCCCTTTGAAGGGAACTTAAGAAATAAAGCTGCGGAAATGGGTGTTTTCAATAAGGTATATTTCACAGGTTATGTGGATGATATGACCCGTAATAGTTTATATCATTTTGCAGACGTGGCGGTTTTTCCCAGCCTTTATGAACCCTTTGGCATTGTGGCCCTGGAAGCAATGGCAGCCCAAACAACGGTGGTGGTATCGGACAATGGTGGTCTGGGGGAAATTATCCAACACGGGATTAATGGCATGAAGTCCTATACTGGCAATGCCAATTCATTGGCGGACAGTATTTTGCATTGTTTATTGGATAACAACTCGGCCCAGCAAATGAAAAAAATAGCTTACCGTGATGTTCTTGAGAAATACAACTGGCAGACCATTGCCCGGCAAACCTTAGAGGAATACCGGAAGGTTAAAGATGCTGACCAAGGGGCTCCTTGGAAAATATTTAACCGTACTAAAATATATGGCCAGGTTGTAAGGCAATAAATACACGAGACAATGGAGTGATTTCTTTGAAGGCTATTATTATGGCGGGTGGCGAAGGTACAAGGCTAAGGCCTTTGACATGTGGTCTGCCCAAACCCATGATGCCGGTATGTAATCGCCCGATGATGGAACATATCATTGAGTTATTAAAAAAGCATGGCATATCCGAAATCGGAGTAACCTTACAATATCTGCCCGAGGCCATCAAAGGTTATTTTGGTAAGGGCTCAGAGTTTGATGTGTTTATGCGTTATTACGTGGAGGAAGTGCCACTGGGAACGGCTGGCAGTGTTAAAAATGCCCAGGAATTTCTCGATGAAACCTTTGTGGTGATCAGTGGGGATGCCTTAACGGATTTGGACCTAAGTAAAGCCATCGCGTTTCACCGAAAAAAAGGTGCCATTGCCACATTGGTCTTAACACCAGTGGCTATCCCACTGGAATATGGTGTAGTCATCACAGACAAAGAAGCCAGGATTACACAATTTTTAGAAAAACCCGGTTGGGGTGAGGTTTTTAGTGATACGGTTAATACCGGTATTTATATTTTAGAACCGGAAGTTCTTGACTATTTCAAACCGGGACAAAAATTTGACTTTAGTAAAGATTTATTTCCTATTTTATTAAAAGAAAAACAGCCCTTGTTTGGCGTTTCCTTAGCTGGCTATTGGTGTGATATTGGCAATCTGCAACAATATGTCCAGGCACATCAAGATTGTTTAACCGGAAAGGTTTCCATAAATATACCGGGCCAACAATTGGCACCAGGGGTTTGGGTGGGAGAAAACACACAAATCCAGCCCGGTGCTAAAATTAAAGGGCCAATACTAATCGGGGATAATTGTAAAATTGATTCAGGTGCTTTGATCGATACCTATTCGGTCATTGGTAACAATTGCCTCATGGGTGAACAGGCTACGGTAAAGAGAAGTGTCCTTTGGGACAATGTTTACCTGGGCCATGGATCAGCCCTGAGAGGTGCTGTACTGGGGAGCAGCGTTAAAATAAATGCCAATGCTTCGGTATACGAAGGTGCTGTCATTGGCAGTGGCTCCATTATTAAAGAACGGGCCTTGTTGAAGCCGGATGTAAAGCTTTGGCCGGATAAGGTGGTGGAGGCAGGGGCAACTGTAGCAAGCAGCCTGGTTTGGGGCACCGCCAAGCCGAAAAGTCTCTTTGGCCTGGAGGGAATCACAGGTCTAACCAATATTGATATTACTCCCGAATTTGCCACCAGGGTTGGTGCGGCCTTTGGTACGAATATGCCAATTGGCACCAGGATTGGGTTATCCTGTGATCGTTATGCTGTCTCCCAGATGATCAAAGAGGCACTGGCCTGTGGCCTACAGTCCACTGGTATTGAAGTGGTGGATTTTAACACAGGAACGACCCCCATGCATCGGTATGCGGTACAGAGCAACCAGTGTCAAGCAGGTATTCACGTAAGGGTTAGTTCAAAGTGGGTGGATAAGATCAATCTGCTTTTTACCAATGAAAGGGGCGGCAACATATCCAGGGGCCAGGAACGGAAGATCGAAAACACCTTGGCTAGGGAAGATGTACGTAGAGTAGAGGTACAAAGGATTTTACCTCCTATCACCATACCTCAAGTGTCAGACTCCTACATGGAGCATTTGCTTGGGGGTATTCATACCGAGGCCTTTAAGAAGATTGGCCAACCTGTGGTTTTATTATACGATCGGCATAGTTTAGATCCCTTTGTGGCTGGCACACTTGCTTCTTTAGGCATAACCTTAGATAATCTGGAGGTAGATCAGACCCCGCAGGAACCGAGGAATTGGTACTGGTATGAGAATTATTTGCAAGACTTGGCCACAGCCGTGCAGAATAAAGGTGGCGTTGCCGGGGCTGTTATTGATCCCAATGGCGATAGGCTAATTCTGCTGGATGGCTTGGGTAATGTGATCAGTGATGAGATGCTAACCGCCCTCATTTCGCTGATTATTTTAAAAGAAAATGCCGGGCCTGTTATTGTGCCCGTAACGGCACCCAAAGCGATTGATGAACTGGCTCATAGGTACCAGGGCAGTGTTGTTCGTACAAAAACCTCACAGCAGGACTTTCTGAATAAGATCATGAATCATCAAATGCTAAATAATGAGACAGCGCAACATTATTTAATGAATTTTGATGCCCTATTAGCCTTGCTCAAGATACTTGAGTTTTGTGCCAAGGAAGGTATTTCCTTGGAGGAACTAATTAAAGAAATACCAAGCTTTTTCTTAAATCAAAAAGAGGTGGAGGTTCCCTGGGAAGCCAAAGGAAGGGTTATTCGGAGCATCATCGAAGAGCAAGCCAATGAAATGGAGCTATTGGATGGGGTTAAAGTATATCATACGAATGGTTGGGCTCTTGTCTTGCCTGATCCAGAAGAACCCCTCTGTAGAATATTTACCGAAGGGGAATCAATGGAAATTGCAGAAGAATTAACTCATTTCTATACCCATAAGATCAGGCAAATCGTTGCAAACTAGACTGGAATAATGCGGCTGTGAGGTGTTCTCACTGCCGCATTTCTTATTACATGTAATAAAGTTGACAATGCGATAACAAGGAATTTTCAAAACTTTGTCGAAAGGTATGTTCAATAGTTCACAATCCTGGAGAGGGGATGATAGCTTTGACAGGAATATATCAGGAGGATCCCTACCTGCTGCAATATAGAACTTGTGTTAAGGGGTTTATCGAAGAAGAAGGAAAGACCGGTATCTTATTTGAAGAAACCATCTTTTACCCGGAGGGCGGCGGCCAACCCTCCGATCGGGGAAACCTGGTTTGTGTTGCCCGCCGTACTTCCCATGAGGTAATCTATGTGGAGCAAAGGCCGGAGGGGATTGTTCACTGGATTGCAGGGGATATCATACCTGTTGTAGGGGCGGAGGTTTTAATGACCGTAGATGCAGAAATGCGTCGGGATCATATGCAGCAGCATCATGGCCAGCATATTCTATCCGCTGTTTTTGAACGTGATTACCATTGGGAAACCGTGGGCTTTCATTTAGGAAGTGAGATTTCCACCATCGACTTGGCAGTGGGAGATATTTCACCGGAGGTTCTCCAAGCGGTAGAGCTTGAGGTTAATCGAATTATTATGGAAAATATTCCGGTAAAAACAGAGTGTTTTCAGCGGGAGGAGCTTAGTAAGGATTTAATAAAGAAACTTCCGATGGGTCAAAGCGAAGTTCGCTTGGTCATCATATCGGGTATTGATGAAAACGCCTGTTGTGGCACTCATCCCAGGAGTACAGGTGAAGTTGGCCCATGCAAAATTTTAAAAACCGAACGAATTAGGGGTAATGTAAGGTTATACTTTATCTGTGGCGCAAGAACGATTACCTGGATGGGCAAAACTTTGGCAGAGTTACAACAATTGGAGAAGGTCATCGGTGCTTCTGGCAGTGAAGCCATTGGAAGATTGGCAAAGAGAGAGGCGGAACTTAAGAAACTCCAGAAGGAACGCAAGGAACTGCTAGGCCTAAAGTATCGATATATGGCAGAGGAATTAGCATCGGAGGCATTTTTTACAGGTGAGACAAGGATTTTGCTGAAGTATTTTTCCGAAGGAGATATGGAGCTGCTGCGTGGCATCGCTGCCGCCTGGTGCAATCAGCCTAAACAAGTAGCTGTACTTTTGGGTGGAACCGGACCCTTTGATGTTGTACTTGCCAGGGGCCAGGAGGTAACAACTGCCATGGATACCTTAGCAACGGAACTATGGCCGATTCTCAAAGGTAAAGGCGGCGGCAATGCTGAGCTGGTTCAAGGAAAGGCCCAGGAATTGCCACTGGAAAAGGTGAAGTTAGCCCTTAACCGTTAGTCCTTCGTTTAAAGCCAACAACCAAAAGCTAAAATGCCACCCAACAGGGTGGCATTATGTCATGTTCGGAAAGTTATGCTGTCTGAGGGCTTCGAAGATGGCGATGGCTACGGAGTTCGATAAATTTAAAGACCGTACCTCCCCTAACATGGGGATTCTTAAGCAATGGTCCGGGTTAGCGGCTAAAAGCTCCTTGGGCAGCCCGGCAGTTTCTTTGCCAAAGACAAGAAAATCATTTTCTCCAAAGGATGCCTGGTGATAAGGTCTGCCGCCTTTGGTGGTAAAATACCAGAAGCGTCCCTCAGGATATTGCTGCTGTAGGGCGGCAAAGCTTTTGTGATAATGTAGGTCCAGTAGATGCCAGTAGTCTAAACCTGCTCTTTTTAAATAACGATCATCGGTGGAAAAACCCAGGGGTTCCACTAGGTGCAGGCTGGCACCAGTGACCGAGCAGGTACGGGCAATGTTGCCGGTATTAGCTGGAATTTCCGGCTCTACTAAAACGATGTGCATGAAATCTCCTCTTTCTTAGGAGCCGTTGGGCAAAGATCAACTAAAGAGCATTGGCAGCAGCGGGGTTTGCGGGCATCACAAACCTTTCTGCCGTGTTGAATTAGCCAGTGGTGGCAGGGTTGCCACAATTCGGGCGGTATTTTCCCGCATAATTCTTTTTCAACTTGTTCCGGTGTTTTACCAGAGGCAAGACCCAGGCGATGGGCCAAGCGTTGAACATGGGTATCCACCGGAAAGGTATGATGTCCAAAGGCGACTCCTAAAACGACATTTGCTGTTTTTCTGCCCACACCGGGCAGTTTTTCTAATTCATCACGACTTTGAGGAATTTCTCCGTGGTAATGTTCCACCAGTAGGCGGCTGGTTGCCACAAGAAATTTACTTTTGTTTCGAAAGAGTCCACAACCCTTAATATGTTCTGCCAGTTCATCCGGTGTTAAGGCAGCGATGGCTTCCGGCGTATTGTACCTTTCAAAAAGTTTTGCAGTGATTTTATTTACCTGGGCATCTGTGCTTTGGGCGGATAGGATTACCGCAACCAGCAATTCAAAGGGTGTGTTATATGTTAAGTCTGTGCCGGCATTGGGATAGGTATTGGCCAAACGGCCAAGGATTTGTTCTACCCTATTTGTCATCGGGAAAAAGCCTGCAATGATCAACCTTAATGCATAGGTTTTGAATAAATTCTAGCCCGGCAGCGGTGGCTAGCTGTGCCGCAGCATCATTCGAGATACCTAGTTGAAGCCAAATAGCCTTGGGTTTTAAGGGGAGAGCTTCCTCTACCACCGGGGGGGTATCTTCACTCTTTCTAAATACATTGACCATGTCCACCTGGTAAGGAATATCCGCTAGGGTTTTATAAGCCTTTTCGCCCAGAACCTCGGTTATTCTTGGGTGTACAGGGATGATCCGATAACCATGCTGCTGCAGGTATTGGGCTACCTTATAGCTATCCCGGTGGGGCTTGTCCGAGAGACCAACCACGGCAATGGTTTTACACTGGGTTAATAGTTCCTTAATTTTTTCATCGCTGGGGTTTTGATACATGGATGTTCCTCCTTTAGATAAATGATTGACCAGGATTTTCCTGGCGTGCTAAAGTATTATTGTTTGTTATTTTAGACAGGGGGTGATGATATTGGTTCCAGTACTAATTGCGGTGGCTCTGGGTGTACTTGTGGGGCACTTAAATATATTGGCTCTCGGCTCAAAGACAATTGGCAAATTTACAACCCTTTGTCTTATTATCATGCTATTGGCCATGGGTGCTCAGTTGGGTGCCAATGATAAATTACTAGCCGATTTGGGTCGGATGGGATATCAAGCACTGCTTTTAGCACTAGGCAGCATCATCGGCAGTGTTTTCTTTGTTCGTTTGGCAGAAAACCAGATCAACCGTCAATTGCGTTGTCAGAATCGTGAAGGAAGTGAGTAATACCATGACCTGGATTATACTGGGTGCTGTGGTGCTGGGCATAGCCCTGGGAAATTGGATAATACCAGAACAATATGTACAACACATGGGTGGGGTTACCACAACCGCCCTTTACCTATTGCTTTTTGCCATTGGTATTGACATTGGCCGTCAGAAGGAAGTCTGGATTAGGCTGTGGAATATGGGCTGGCGCGTATTATTGTTACCCCTTCTGGTGGCTGCGGGAAGTCTTGCCGGGGCCTCTATCACCGGCCTGTTCATAGGATTGCCATTCAATGAGGCTTCTGCCATCGGTGCAGGTTTTGGCTGGTACACCTTATCGGGTGTTTTACTAACAGAGATCTATAATGTGGAAACGGGAACCTTAGCGTTTATTACCAATGTGGCCCGTGAATTACTAACCTTTATTACTGTGCCCTTGGTGGCCCGGCATATTGGCAGACTTTCAGCAGTGGCTCCCGGTGGTGCAACCACCATGGATACCACCTTGCCATTGATTACCAAAGCCACTGGCTCAGATATGGCCATCATTGCATTTATTAACGGCTCCATATTAACTGCCCTGGTTCCTCTGCTCGTACCGTTTTTGATTAATCTCTCCTAGAGATAATAACACATCAACAGGTGTGTTGCCAGCACTTTAACCGCCAAGGTATACCATAATCAGCCGGGCACTGTTGACCAGACCGTGTGCTATGATGCCGGGCAAGAGGGAGCCGGTGATATAATATATTGCGGCTAGACCGGCTCCCACCGCGGCTATTTGGACAAACCAAATGCCGCTTAAATGAGCGAAGGAAAAGAAGAGAGCACTGATGACGATACCAAACAGCCAACCCCAGCGTTTGGCAAAGGCTTGCAAGGCCATGCCACGATAATAGATCTCCTCGGCAAAGGGTACCAAAATACCTCCGATAAAGAGTGGCCAAAGTAAATCCAGTGGCCTTTTGGCGTCAGCAGTGGCTTTTACCAAAGGATTTGTACCGATATCTGCAGCCAAAAAAGCAACCAGAGCACGCTGGCTGCCTTCGGCTAATATAAAAAGCAGAACCCCTCCCATAACCCCAAAAACAACCTGTCTGCCTAAATCCCTAAAATGTAGTCCAAGCTTAGCAATACTGCTTTTCCTGGATACAAAATAAAGAGTAAGGCTGATCAAAATCAGCCGATCCAAAATTTCCACCAGCCGGGGTGAAATCCCCGGCACAAGAGGCAGTACGAACTTAGCAAACAAGTAGACCAGGGCTATGCGAAAAACAAATACCCATATTACATCGGTTATGCCCCAAATATGTTTAAAATTATTTTTATCTAACATAAAAAACCCCCAGTAAGGCAATCTTTATCATAATCAGTCATTTATAACCAGTGATGAAAAATTATAAAGGCAAATTTGCTGGGCAATACTAAGTGAAGTCTCGCTTTAGGTTTAAAATTTCCTCAATCCGTCCTTTTTAGTATAAAAGGGGTTAAAGTTTGCATGTAATATTTTGCCAAGGAGGGTAAAGAAAATGGACAATTTTTGGATTTCGTTCCCCGTACTCCTAGCATTGGCAGCATTGGTTTTTTTCTTACTACCTCGATTCGACAAAACTGCCGATGTCCTGAAAAAACCTGAGTTACCGAAAAGAAATCGGGAGGAAGAATTTGCCCAGGAGATTTCCCCTATAAAATCAGCTAAGTCGGTATCTCATATCGAAGAAGATCCATTTATACCCCATTATTATGGTGTCAATCGCTTGGTGGCAGTGGCCAAGGATCCCAATTGGTTATATTCCTACTGGGAGGTAAGCAACGGAAAAATAAAGGAGTTTATCCATTTGTATGGGGAAGAAGCCTGGCAAACCTCCAAACAAGTGCTTCGGGTTTATGACATTACTGGCACGACAAAGGATGATCCTTGCAGTTGGCAGGAGATTAGCCCGGATCCCTTTGCGGATAACTGGTTTGTGGAGGTTGGTCAGCCGGAACACAGCTTTTTCCTTGAGTTAGGACGGGTATTAGCCGACGGCAGATATATTAAATTGCTGACTTCCAACACAGTGTCAATGCCTCGGGCATCGATTTCGGAACGTACGGATGAGCAGTGGGTGGGGATTGATGAACTTTATAATAAACGCAGCCTCTATGGTTTTAGCTCGACTATGCTGACTGATATGGGAATTGACTCCCCAGAGTGTAGTTCAAAAAAACATAATAATTCTTAAAGGGGGTTTGTTCCTTGGCAAAGGGTTACTTGTCAATCGTATTGCATGCACATTTACCCTATGTAAGACATCCGGAAAGCGAAAAATACCTGGAGGAAAATTGGTTTTATGAAGCCTTAACGGAAACCTATATTCCTATGGTCGATGTGTTTAATAGACTATCCTATGAAAATATACCCTTTCGTTTAACTTTTTCTATTTCGCCACCGTTGTTATCGATGTTTACGGACCCATTATTACAGGAACGATATATTCGGCATCTTAATAAATTAATGGAACTGGCCCAAAAAGAAGAAGCCCGTACCGATGGTACACCCTTTCACAGTGCAGCTTTAATGTATAAGAGAAGGTTCCAACGGGCCTATGATATTTTTGTTCATGAAAATAATTGTAATTTGATGAATGCCTTTAGGCAGTTACAAGAAAATGGGCATTTGGAAATTACTACTTGTGCTGCCACCCATGGGTTCTTACCGATTATGATGACGAATCGAGAAGCTGTCAGGGCCCAAATTGAAACGGCGGTTAATTTACACAAAAAACATTTGGGTCGTGCACCGGAAGGCATTTGGTTACCGGAATGTGGTTATAGTCCTGGCGTGGATGAGCATTTAAAGGAGTATGGACTGAAATATTTTTTTACGGATAGCCATGGATTATTATATGCCTATCACCGTCCCCGCTTTGGCAATTTTGCACCAATTTTTTGTCCCACCGGGGTTGCGGCCTTTGCCAGGGATATTGAAAGTTCCAAACAGGTTTGGAGTTCGGATGAGGGTTATCCCGGCGATGCGGATTACCGTGAATTTTACCGTGATATTGGCTATGATCTTGATTTTGATTATATAAAGGAATACATTCACCCGGATGGGATAAGGACTCATACCGGCCTGAAGTACCACCGTATTACAGGCAGGGTAGATCTGGCTGACAAACAGCCCTATTACCCTGATTGGGCTATGCGGAAGGCAGAAATACATGCAGGAAACTTTCTTTTTAACAGGGAGAAGCAAATTGAGCATCTAGCCTCTTTGATGGAACGACAGCCAATCATCGTGGCACCCTATGATGCAGAGTTATTTGGTCACTGGTGGTTTGAAGGACCCAGTTGGCTGGAATTCTTGATCCGAAAGATGGCCGGTAACCCTACGGTTAAATTAATTACCCCATCCGATTACCTGCGCCAGCATACCAGTAATCAAGTAACCATACCCTGTCAATCCACCTGGGGTAATGCTGGTTATAACGAAGTATGGTTAAATGAAAAAAATCATTGGATTTATCGCCACCTGCACATGGCGGCGGATCGCATGACAGAATTGGCCGACATGTTTCCACAGGCCGAAGGAAATTTGCGACGGGCTTTAAACCAGGCGGCGAGGGAGCTTTTATTGGCACAAAGCAGTGACTGGGCCTTTATCATTTCCACTGGCACCATGGTTTCTTACGCCATACGCAGAACAAAACAGCATTTAGCGAATTTTTTAAGGCTCTATAATGAAATAAAATACTGCCGGATTGATGAAGGCTTTGTAGCTCACCTGGAGTGGCAAAACAATATTTTCCCGGATATTGATTACCGTTCCTGGCGAAGCAGGAATTATCAGCAGCAAGCGGCTATTTGTTAACCTGCGTTTAACCATCCGTCTTTGTCATTGAGCGGTAGCAAAGGGTATACCCAAGATCCTTTGCTATTGCTCAGAATGACATTTAATTGCTTGTCCTTGGTGCCACTTACAGCACGGAAATCAGCCGGGTTATTATTTCTAGATGCAAGGAATTTTTAACTAACTACCGAATAACTTTAGGCAAAGGGAGTTGGTGAACGATAGAGATCGATGTATTAGCAATTGGGGCACACCCAGACGATGTCGAGGTGGGGGCGGGGGGTTTAGTGGCAAGGTTTGTTCACCAGGGAATCAGGGTAGGGATTGTTGATCTTGCTGCGGGTGAAATGTCAACGAATGGAACGGTAGAGCAGCGCCGCCAAGAGGCACAAAGGGCGGCCCTGACGCTGGGTGCCGTATGGCGCAAATGTTTAGGTTTGCCCGATCGGGATATTGCCTTGATAAAAGAGAACGTTCAAGCATTGGTGACATTAATTCGTGAGAGCAAACCCCAATTAATTATTTGTCCCTATTGGGAGGATCGACACCCTGATCATGTAAATGCTGCAAAATTAACGGCTGAGGCTAATTTTGATGCAGGGTTAAAAAGGATTGCCCCGCATTTACCACCCCATCGTGCTAAATATATTTGGCATTATTTTTTGTCCAAGGCAGTGGAACCACAGTTTGTTGTGGATGTTAGCCCCTTTTATGAGATAAAAAGAGCTGCCATTAAGGCACACCAAACACAATTTGGCAAAGATATGGAGCAGCAACAGACCTTTTTAAATACTGGTCCTGGGAGTCTGCTTTCCATAATTGAAAGCAGAGATCGCTTTTATGGTGCACAAACAGGATGTATGTATGGTGAAGGATTTATTACAACCGCTCCTTTGGCAGTGAAGGATCCTTCTCTCTTAATGGGGGTGTAGTAATGAACATCGGTATACTATGCCATGCAACCTGCGGGGGAAGTGGTGTGGTAGCTGCAGAAATAGGGAAGAACTTAGCCAGTAAAGGACATCAGGTTCATTTTATCTCCATCGGTCATCCCTTTCGCCTGAGAAATTATCAAAAAAATATTTTTATCCATGAAGTAGGAGCCTTTCATCACCCGCTTTTTGAGGTTCCGCCTTATTTTATTAGTCAAGTTAATAAAATAGTAGAGGTATTAAGGAGCTGCCAATTGGATCTGCTGCACGCCCATTATGCCGTACCTCACTCCCTGGGGGCACATTTGGCAAGGCAAATTCTTGGCCAATATATTCCGCTTATTACCACCCTGCATGGCACCGATACCTCACTGGTGGGAGCCCACGAAGAGTTTTATGAGACCACCCGCTATAGCTTGGAGGTCAGTGATTTAGTTACCGTGGTTTCTAATTTTTTATCTGAACAAACTCGTGAAGCATTTAATTATACAAAGGAACTACCCGTTCTTTATAATTTTGTTGATACGGAGGCCTTTCGACCCTCCCGGGGAATGGAACGGAAACTTCTTGCCAATGAAGATGAAGGGATCATCATACATATATCAAATTTTCGACCGCTCAAAAGGGTGCTTGATGTGATTCACGTGTTTAACCAAGTAAGGCAAAAACGTAAGGCTCGGTTAGTCCTAATCGGTGATGGTCCGGATATGCCTGCGGTACAAAAGCTGACACAAAATTTAGGTTTGGTTCGGGAAGTTACCTTCCTTGGTCAGGTGGATCATGTTGCGCCTATTTTGGCATTGGCAGATGTCATGTTATTTCCCTCCAGTTGTGAGAGTTTTGGCCTAGCGGCACTGGAAGCTTTAGCCTGCGGTGTTCCTGTGGTGGCCTCCCGATCCGGGGGGATTCCAGAGGTTGTCGAGCATGGTCAAGTGGGTTTTCTCACAGAGGTGGGAAATGTAGCGGAAATGACCAAATACACCTTACTGTTATTGGAAAATAAGGATTTAAAGGAAAAGATATCGGTCAATGCCAGGAACCATGCCGTGCTTAAGTTTAATGCGGCATATTGGGTGGAAAAATATGAAGGTATTTACCAGTTAGTCTTACAACAAAAACCAGCTTTCAGAGGAGGATTATGATGCAAGTTATCACATTTGGAAAATTTGAAGCCCAGGAAGGTCACGGGGATGAACTTCGGAACGTCATCCAGGAACATATGAAATGTTTAAATCATCAACCCGGACTGGTGCATGGATATGTGGCTAGGTCTCAAGGGAACAGTAATAAGTTTGTGGTGATCTCTATTTGGGAGAATGAAGAAGCGCAGCAAGCGGCAATGGGCAAATTAAGCAGTGACCCCGGTGCCACAGCTGGATTTCTTCAACTCATGCAATTGCTAGAGGGTCAACCGGACTTTGGAAATTATGTTGTAGAGAGCATAACCAAATAAACTGCCGAATATTGTGTAATAAAAGGGCAGAGGGATGATTCTATGATGGATCTCAGAGAGGTAGAAGTGGGGACCACTGTAATCACGTCGGTGTCTGTGGCTGATATCTTGGAACAACCTGAGGCAGGGGTTCCCCTGGTTACGCAACAGTTAATGGGGTGGCCAGCCCTTGTGATGGGTGTTGAGGGGGATTGGCTTCATCTACAATGTCACGACGGTTCCCCCGGCTGGGGCAAGGTGGATCATTTCTGTCTCTCAAAGTGGCCCCAGGAAGCTGTAGCCATACAGGTTACTAAGCCTGCGGCCAGATTAAGCCGTCACCCCTTATGCACCAGCGATCGTTTTTGTACGTTATTTATGGGAAGTATATTGCCAGTGGTGGGACAGGAAAACCAAAGATTAAGGGTTGTCTTACCGGAAAAAAAGTATGCATTTTTAGCCAAGGATGCCACGAACATGATGCCCCAGGGTGGATTTGGCCAAAGCAAAGGGGTATTAATGGCTGCGGGACGCTTAGCCGGGGCTCCTTACCTTTGGGGGGGCATGACCGTGCGGGGTTTTGATTGTTCGGGCCTTACTTATATGGCCTATTTCAGCAATGGCTACCAACTACCCAGGGATTGTCAGGATCAGTTTAAGGTAGGGAAGCCTGTGCAAAAAGAGGAACTTACAGAGGGGGATCTCGTGTTCTTTTCTACCATTGAGCCGGGTCCCTCACATGTAGGGATATACCAGGGAGATGGTTTATTTATCAATGCCCGCAGTAAAGAAGGAGTAACGGTTACCTCCTTTGATGATCATTTTTTTAGCGGACGCTATTTAGGTGCGAGAAGATACCTTTAGCCGTCAGCTATTAGCCCAAAGGCAATACGAAAACGGTTAAAAGGCTTCATGCCGTTAGTGGCATCTGCAAAAATGTGTGTCACCCTGAGGGACAGTGAAGGATACTGGAGTTAACTAGCTAATGAAGGAAAGATCCTTCGCTATCGCTCAGGATGAAAAAGGTTTGTGGTAGTCTGGTAATTAGGCTAAAAGCGAATGACTAAAATTCTCCAATCCGTTCCAGTTATTTGCTATAATATAGGTATTATGTTTTTTGGAGAGGAATATTATGCAAATTAATGAAGATATGATCTTCCAGGTAAAAGTAACTTGCCCGAATTGTGGACAAGAATTTATGCATCCTGAAGTTAAAACTAGATACATTGTGGTAGAAAAGCAGGACAGTGATTTTTGTACCCATTACATAGGTATTAACCCGGTATTTTATGATGTCATGGTCTGTCGTTATTGTGGCTTTTCCTTTACGAAGGAAACAAATAAAGCCCTCTCGGAACAGGAAAAAACCACAATCAACACGATCTTAGCCAACTGGCCGAAGGATGGGGTGCAATACGGCGGCCTGAGGACCCTCGACCAAGCCATTAAGGTTTATAATAAGGCCATTGTTTGTCAGGAACTAAGAAATGCCAAGGATTCTGTGAAGGGTTCTTTATACCTTCGCTTGGGCTGGCTTTACCGTTATCAGGGAAATAAAAATAATGAAGATCAGTCCTTGCTGCGGGCCTTAGAATTTATGAGACGAGCCTACGAAAGGGAGACTTCATCGGACGCCAAAAAGGAATTGCGTATGATGTATTTAATTGGGGATCTGTCATACCGAAGTGGTGATTTTGGGGGGGCAGTCAAGTGGTTTCATTCCGTTACCAACCATCCCGCAGCCAACAGCTATCCAGTTTTCAGCAGAATGGCTCGATCCCGTTGGCAGGATATCCGTGAACAAATACAGCGACAGAAATAAATTTTATAGATGATCGTTAGACTGTGCGACAGGGAGATTGATCTCTCTGTCGCATTTCTTACACTGGCAGAAATATAAGATTTTAAAGAGGATATTATTAAGAAAAGCTAAGGCTCGCTTGCCTGTGCCCTTTAGGGTATGGCCTAAAGGGCACAGGCAAGCGAGCCAAGCTTTTCTAAGTTGCAAAGTTCATGTTAAAATAATTTTAGAAGTAATGCATTTTACTGGAGGGGTAAGTGGTGTCAGAGAATCAATTTGTCCATCTTCACCTTCATAGTGAATATAGCCTTTTGGATGGGGCAACCAGGATCAATCAGGTAGCCAGGCAGGCGAAGGAAAATGGTATGGATGCACTGGCCATTACTGATCATGGCTGCATGTTTGGGGTCGTTGACTTTTATAAGGCCTGCCAGAAAGAAGGGGTTAAACCCATTCTTGGCTGCGAAGTTTATGTGGCACCGCGACGCAGAATGGATCGGGTGCCCAAGCTGGATGATCAGCCGAACCATTTGGTACTATTGGCGGAAAACCAAGAGGGTTATAAAAACTTACTAAAACTAGTATCCCTTGGCTATACCGAGGGTTTTTATTATAAACCCAGGGTGGATAAGGAAATTCTGAAGTGTTATAGTAAAGGTCTGATTGCCCTCAGTGGCTGTTTGGCCGGAGAGGTTGCCGATAAAATTCTTGGCCGTCAATTGGACAAGGCCCGTCAGGCCGCCTCAGACTATTTAGAGATCTTTGGTAGGAATAACTTCTTTTTGGAATTACAGGACCACGGCTATCAAGAGCAACGGCTGGTGAACCGGGAGTTGCTGAAGATTGCCAATGAATTACAAATCCCGCTGGTGGCAACGAACGATGTCCATTACTTGAAGCGGGAACATGCAGATATTCAGGATGTATTACTTTGCATCCAAACGGGGAAAAGCGTTAATACACCTGGACGCATGAAATTTGAAGGCCAGGAAATGTATTTAAAAAGCCCTCATGAAATGAACCTGCTCTTTGCGGAGATTCCCGAGGCGTTAAGTAATACTGTAAGGATTGCTCAGCGCTGTCAAGTGGATTTGACCTTTGGCCAGTACCACTTGCCTTACTTTAAGGTGCCCGAGGGGTCTAGTCCGGCCCAGCATCTAAGGGAAAAGTGCCTGGAAGGTGTAATCAAAAGATATGGCCATTGCAGTGGACAGGTGCAGGAAAGACTGGAATATGAACTAGGTGTCATTGGCCAAATGGGGTACGATGAGTATTTTCTAATTGTTTGGGACTTCATTCATTATGCCAGGGAAAAGGGCATTGCCGTTGGTCCCGGGCGGGGTTCTGCCGCAGGCAGCATTGTTGCTTACTCATTAGGCATCACCAATATTGACCCTCTTAAATATAGTCTATTATTTGAACGTTTTTTAAACCCGGAGCGTATTTCCATGCCGGATATAGACATTGATTTTGACTATGAACGGCGGGGCGAAGTGATTGATTATATTGTGCAAAAATATGGCACGGATCGGGTGGCCCAGATCATTACCTTTGGCACCATGGCTGCCCGGGCAGCCATTCGGGATGTCGGTCGGGCTTTGGATATACCCTATGGTGAGGTGGACCGGGTAGCTAAATTGGTGCCGATGGAACTAAATATTACCATTGCCAAGGCTTTAGCCAATTCACCGGATTTAAAGGCAGCCTATGACCAGGACCCAGAGGTTAAACGCCTGGTGGATACTGCTGCAGAATTAGAAGGGATGCCCCGGCATGCCTCTACTCACGCTGCGGGGATCGTGATTTCGAAAGATCCATTGGTAGAATATTTACCCCTGAACAAAACCTCCGACGGTTTAGTGACCACCCAATTTCCCATGACTACCGTCGAGGAACTGGGTCTGCTGAAGATGGATTTGTTGGGTCTGCGCAATTTGACTGTCATTGCCGAGGCCGTGGAGCTAATTAAGCAGATTCGAGGCGTTCAGCTGGATATAAATGAAATTCCCCTGGTGGATCAGGTTGCCTTTGATATGTTAACCAGGGGTGAGGGAATTGGCGTATTCCAATTGGAAAGCAGTGGTATGCGCAACATTCTCAGGGAACTAAAGCCCAATGCCTTTGAAGATATTGTTGCCCTGGTTGCCCTTTACCGACCGGGTCCCTTGGGCAGTGGCATGGTAGAGGATTTTATTCAACGGAAACATGGACAAACCAAGGTGGATTATTTTCATCGGGATTTAGAGCCTATTTTAAAAGAGACCTATGGCGTTATCCTGTATCAGGAGCAGGTCATGCTGATAGCCAGAGTCATGGCGGGCTACTCCTTGGGTCAGGCCGATTCTTTGCGTAAGGCCATGGGCAAAAAGATTGCCAGGATTATGGCCATGCATCGGGATTGGTTTATTAATGGCAGCACAGTGGATGAAAAGGGAAAACCGTTATTGTACCCCATTCCCGGAGCGGTGGCCAGGGGCTATGACCGGCAGTTGGCGGAAAAAATGTTTGACCTGATGGAATACTTTGCCGGCTACGGCTTTAATAAATCTCACTCCGCTGCCTATGCCCTGGTTTCTTACCAAACAGCTTATCTGAAAGCCAACTACCCGGTGGAATATATGGCAGCCCTTTTGACCTCGGTGAGGGATAATACCGACAAAGTGGTCCTCTACATTGAGGAATGCCGACGCATGGGTCTACAAGTATTGCCGCCGGACATTAACCATAGTAAGGAAAACTTTACCGTAGCCAATGGAGCCATTCGTTTTGGCTTGGCGGCGGTGAAAAATGTTGGTTGGGGTGTGGTACAGGAGATTATCAAGGTGCGTCAAAAGGAAGGGCCTTTTACCAGCTTTTTTGACCTATGCGGACGTTTAGACACGCGCTTGGCCAACCGCAGAGTATTGGAAAGTTTAATCAAGGCCGGAGCCCTGGATGCCTTTGGCTACCGATCGCAATTAATTGCCGGTTTAGAAATGGGCATTGAGCATGCCGCACGTTCCCAGCGGGATAGGGAAAGGGGACAAGTGAGTCTTTTTGATCTAATACCGGAAAGTTCGGCCCAGCTGCTGGCAATGGAACTTCCCTCGGTTCCTAAATTAACGGCTCGGGAACAACTGGAAATGGAAAAAGAAGCCCTGGGACTTTATATCTCAGGTCATCCCTTAGCTGAATACAGCTGGTTGTTAGATCATTTGGAAGTACAAAGAGTGGTGCATCTGAGTGAACTTCCAGACGGTCAGCCTCTATTATTGGCGGGGGTTATCTCAACCATGAAAAGGATTACCTCACGCAAGGGTGCCCCCATGGCCTTTATTACCTTTGAAGATTTAACAGGAAGCTGTGAGGTGGTTGTTTTCCCGGAGGTTTATCGCCGCCATTTGAGCATATTGGATCTGCGGGAACCACTCTTGTTCAGGGGAAGAGTTAGTAATAACGGTGAAGAGGCCAAGATTTTGTTAGAAGAGCTTCAGCCACTGGAAAAAATAACCAGCGAATTATGGCTGAGGATCACAGACACCACTGACAAACCACAGGAATTGGCGGAAGTGCTGGCAGCACATCCCGGGCAGACGTCCGTCTTTCTCTTTTATCCAAGCACCAAGCACAAGGTACAGTGGGAAAAGGGAGTTTCTCTCAGCACCGAGCTAAAGCTGTCATTGCAACGGCTTTTCCAGGCAGAAAATCTTCGAATTCGTTTGACACACCCGATTAAAGTTCCCGTGGCTGCAGCTAGAGATACCACGCACTTTAGAGAAACACCGAACCAGTATAGCATTGGCACCCAAACAGCGGGCCTTCAACCATCCGGTGCCTTTGATCCTGACACTTACCCAGTGCCGAAGAGTTTACTGGAACTGTAATTAGCCATCAGGTTGAAGGCTAAAAAAGATGACCATTTTTTACCACCCCGAGAAACTTGTGAGAGACCTAGACTCGTTGATATAATCTTCTCATTACATAACAATGGGGTTATAGAATGAACCTGATTTTCCTGGTGTCGTTTATACTCGTCCTTTTTATTATTGTGGAGATATCAGCCATTGCCCTTAAATTGACCGGGATGGATTTGCATATTGCTCGTTTCCAAGCCCTTTCTGCCCTGGTAACGGTGGGTTATACTACCTCTGAGTCGGAACAGGTGGTCAAACACCATGTACGACGGCGTCTGATCATGGTTCTGATGATTTTGGGTTATTTGGGAACAGCCACCATTGTCTCTGCTCTGATTGGATTAATGCGTCATCCCCTGACATTAATTCAGACCAGTATCGCCATCATGATCGTGCTATTGGCCGTAAGCGTTGCTTCTAGCCGCAGCATCAGGGGTAGGCTGGATAGGGGCATTGAAAGGCGATTAGCCCGTCATTTGACCCTGCAAAAAAAGACGGTGGAGGAGGTACTCCATTTAGACAGGGAGTACGGAGTGGCAGAGGTTCGTTTAAAGGATCATAATCCTTTGGCAGGTAAATGCATTGCGGATAGCAAGATCCGCGATCAGGAACTTTTTATCCTGGCAATTGATAGAAAAGGAGATTTTTTGCACTCCCCAAGGGGTAAGCAGGTCCTCCGGGGTGGAGATAAACTGATCGTCTATGGCAGACTAAAAAATATTTATCACTTACTTTGCTGGGATTGCCAAAAGGATGACGAAGATAACCCGCTTGTAAATTAATTGCAGATATGATAAGATGAATCAACTGTAAAAAAGAGGAAATTACTTGGGGTGAACATAATTGGCTGAAAATATTAATATCGTTGCGGGTGAATACATCGTAGTGAAGGCCCTGGAAAATGGGGTAACCCTGATTGGTTTAACCAGAGGTGGGGTAACCAAATTCCACCATTCAGAAAAACTTGATAAAGGTGAAATCGTGATTGCTCAGTTTACCGAGCATACTTCAGCCATTAAAATACGTGGTCGGGCAGAGGTTTTGACCAAGCATGGCAAAATCTCAACAGATGACTAGTTGGCAACCAGCATATGCAAAACTGTATCCAGAGCTATTACTCTGGATATACTTATTTTTATAGTATAAAAAAAGAGGAATCACCGTGTATTTATAGAAAGAACTATACGAATATCCATGGGTATTCTACTATGTAATCAAGGGGGCCATTTATAAGTGTGGACAGTCGTATATATTGCGCCCAATCGTAAACAAGCTGAGAGATTACAAAAGGCACTATCACAAGAAGGGCTACTGGTAAAATTACGCAATATCGGACTGCCGAACGGCAATGATAATGGTTCTGTGGAAATTTTAGTACCAGAATCTGAGCTGGATGAGGCATTGGAGATTATTAACACCATATAGATACGCGGGGAACTAAGGGAGAGGTGAGTCTTTGGTCCTGGAAATATTTCGTAAGTCTAAATATGTAACTGTACGCCCCGATAAAGCAGAACAAAATCAAGAAACCGAAAGAAGAGACATTCCTGAAGGCTTATGGGTTAAATGTTCAAGATGTAATGAAATTATTTATACCAAAGAGCTGGATAAGAATTTTAAAGTTTGTCATAAGTGCAATTTCCACTTTCGTTTAAATGCCAAGGAACGCATTCGTATGACCCTGGATGAGGGTTCCTTTATAGAATTTGACAATGAGTTAACTACCGTAAATCCCTTAAATTTTCCCGAGTATGAAGAAAAAATGCAGACGATACAAGAAACCACCGGCTTGCAAGAGGCTGTGGTCACCGGACAGGGGACCATCGGAGGAAACCCGATCATTATAGGGATTTTGGACTCCCATTTTTTTATGGGAAGCATGGGGTCTGTGGTGGGTGAAAAAATCACAAGAGCCATAGAAACAGCCATTGAGAAAAAATTGCCCGTGGTTTTATTTTCTTCCTCTGGTGGGGCTAGGATGCAGGAGGGTATTTTGTCCTTGATGCAGATGGCCAAGACCTCTGCCGCCCTGGCCAAATTGGACGAGGCAGGGTTATTGTTTATCTCTGTTTTCACGGATCCCACAACGGGTGGGGTAACGGCTAGTTTTGCTTCTTTAGGAGACATTATTGTGGCAGAACCCGGAGCCATCATAGCATTTACTGGTCCGAGGGTTATCGAACAAACCATTCGCCAAAAATTGCCCGAGGGTTTTCAACGGGCCGAATTTATGCGTCAACATGGCATGGTGGATATGATTGTAAATCGTCCGCAGCTAAAAGAAACCTTGGCTAATATTCTGGCACTTCATAGGACGAATTAAAGGAGGCCTGTATGGCGTTAGATTTTGAAAGGCCTTTATTGGAGTTAGAGGCCAAGATTGAAGAACTTAAAAGGTTTACCAACGAAAAAGGCATCGATTTTTCCGATGAGATTATTCTTCTGGAGAAAAAGTCCAGGGATATGAAGGAAGAGATATATCGTAATCTAGATCCTTGGCAAAAGGTGCAAATTGCCAGGCATGCTGCCCGTCCCAATACCAAGGACTATATAACGGCTCTTTTCCACGATTTTCTGGAGCTCCACGGTGACCGCCTTTATGGTGATGATCCCGCTGTAATGGGTGGTATTGCTCGCTATAAGGGTATTCCCGTAACCGTAATAGGGCATTTAAAGGGACATGATACCAAGGAAAATGTCTATCGGAATTTTGGTATGGCTCACCCCGAAGGATTTCGCAAGGCCTTGCGTTTAATGAAGCAAGCGGAAAAATTTAACCGTCCGGTGATCTGCTTTATTGACACCGCAGGTGCCTATTGTGGTATGGGTGCGGAAGAAAGGGGCCAAGGTGAGGCCATTGCCAAAAATCTGATGGTCATGTCTGCTTTAAGAATTCCCATCATCTCTGTTGTCATTGGTGAAGGCGGCAGTGGCGGAGCCTTGGCCCTTGGAGTTGCCAACACAATTCTCATGCAGGAACATGCTATCTTTTCAGTAAGCTCACCGGAGGCCGCAGCCAGCATCCTTTGGAAAGACGGTGCCAAGGCGAAAGAAGCAGCGGAGGTATTAAATCTTACGGCCCAGGATTTGCTAAGGTTTGGTGTTATTGATGAGATTCTTCCTGAGCCATTGGGTGGTGCCCACAGTGATTTAGCGGCAACCTATCAGATGGTTGATAAGTCTTTGGCACATAACGTAACAGAACTTATGAAAATACCCGTTGAAGAATTGGTAGCAGCACGGTATAGAAAATTTCGTTCCATCGGTCAAACTGGATAAAAATATTGTATAAGCCTGCCGTTTCACGGCAGGCTATAGGTGTATTGGGACATAGTAGGGAGGGTTGTTACATGCAGAGAATTGGTGTACTAACCAGTGGCGGGGATGCTTCGGGCATGAATTCTTGTATACGTGCGGTGGTGCGTAAGGCCATCTACCATGGCCTGGAGGTCATGGGTGTCCACCGGGGCTATAGCGGTCTGATAGAAGGTGATATGTGTCCCATGAATCTTAGTTCTGTGGCAGATATTATTGGCCGTGGTGGTACCGTTTTACATACAGCTCGATCCGAAAGATATAAAACCAAAGAAGGCCGGTCTCAGGTCATGGAAAATGTGCAGCGTTTTGGGATTCAGGGACTGGTGGTTATTGGTGGCGATGGTTCCTTTATGGGGGCGCAGTTGTTACATCAAGAATATGGGCTGCCAATAATTGGTGTACCTGCCACCATCGATAATGATATTTCAGGCACGGATTATACCATCGGCTTTGATACGGCGGTAAATAATGTGGTGGAGGCCATCAATAAGATTCGGGACACCGCAACATCCCATGAGCGTACCTTTGTAATTGAAGTAATGGGGAGAGATTCAGGCAATATTGCCCTGGCCGCTGGTTTGGCTGGTGGGGCAGAAAGCATATTAATCCCAGAAATTCCTTTCAATATAGATGATATTTCTAAAAAACTCCTGAACGGTATTAAAAGGGGTAAACTACACTCGATCATCTTAGTTGCCGAAGGTGCAGCCAGTGGATTGGATATTGGTAATATCATTAAAGAAAAAATAGGTTTTGATACCAAGGTATCCATTCTCGGACACCTACAGCGGGGTGGTACACCTTCTTCCTTTGATCGGATACTGGCTGCCAGATTAGGTGCCAAAGCAGTAGAATTACTGATGGCAGGGGAATCGAATAAAATGATAGGCATGAGGTCCGGGGAGATTTTAGCCACTGATTTAAATGAAATCATTGGCAAGCGTCGCCCCATTGATAAAGAGATGTATGATCTTGCCAAAATACTATCGATATAGAAATTACTTGCAAGGGATTCTGCATAAGGAGGGGTCTTTGATGAGACGTACTAAAATTGTATGTACCATCGGTCCTGCCAGTGAAAAAATTGAGATTTTGAAAAAAATGATGCTGTCTGGAATGAATGTAGCAAGATTGAATTTTTCCCATGGTACCCATGAAGATCACGCGAATAGAATTGCTGCCATTCGTCAGGCAGCCCAAGAAGTAGGTCAAAACATTGCTCTTATGCTTGATACCAAAGGTCCTGAGATTCGCCTCAAGACATTTGCTAACCCACCGGTTGTCTTAAAGCAGGATCAACGTTTCACCTTAACGACGCGAGAAGTGTCCGGTGATCATACCATTGTATCCGTGACCTACCAGGATTTGCCCAAGGATGTTCAGCCAGGCAGTAGGGTTGCTGTGGCAGATGGGGTCATTGAAATGGTTGTGGAGCAGGTTGAAGGCACGGAAGTCCACTGCAGGGTAATCAATGGTGGTCAGCTTACCAACCAAAAGGGTGTCAATTTACCTGGCGTCATGGTAAACTTACCCTCTATTACCGAAAAGGATATCGCTGATATTATTTTTGGTTTGGAACAAAGGGTGGATTTTATTGCCGCTTCCTTCATTCGTAAACCCGCAGATGTTTTGGCCATACGTCAGATCATTGAGGAAAATGGTGCGGATGTTGATATCATAGCCAAGATTGAAAGCCGTGAGGGTGTTGAGAATCTGGCGGATATAATTAATGTGGCAGATGGAATTATGGTAGCCAGGGGAGACTTGGGTGTTGAAATTCCCGCAGAAGAAGTGCCTGTGCTGCAAAAAACAATGATTGAAATGTGCAATAAAGCAGGTAAGCCAGTCATAACCGCTACCCAAATGCTGGAATCCATGACCCAAAACCCGAGACCTACCAGGGCAGAGGCCAGTGATGTGGCGAATGCCATCTTTGATGGCAGCGATGCGATTATGCTTTCCGGTGAGACGGCTGCTGGCAAATATCCCGTGCAAACGGTGGAAACCATGGCCCGTATCGCCCAACGGGCAGAGTTGGCAGTAAATTTTGATGATCTCCTTGAACTCAGGGGTGCAGCCCTGCAAAGGACAGTCACGGACGGAATCAGCCATGCGGTTTGCACCGTTGCCAAGGATCTGGGTGTAAGTGCCATTGTCACAGCCACGGCCAGTGGCCATACTGCCCGGATGATTGCCAAGTATCGTCCGAAGGTACCCGTTATCGCGGTGACACCTAGAACGAATGTGTTAAGGAAACTGGCTCTGGTTTGGGGTGTGATTCCCTTGCTGATCCAAGACGTGCACGGTACCGATGAAATGATCAACACCTCCGTGGAGGCTGCACTGGCCTCCGGGAATATTGCCGCAGGGGATCTCATCGTCATTACCGCTGGTGTGCCGGTGGGTGTCCACGGCACCACCAATATGATGAAGGTGCATACAGTGGGTACACTGTTAGCCCAGGGAACAGGTATTGGCCAAAGGGCAGTGACCGGCAGGGTGCGCATTTGTCGCACACCGCAGGAGGCAGAACAAAAGGTTCGTCCCGGAGATATTCTTGTTACCGTATCCACTGACCGCGAATTTGTACCCGCTATGCAAAGGGCCACGGCTATCATTACAGAGGAGGGTGGACTTACCTCTCATGCTGCCATCGTAGGTTTGGAATTTGGCATACCTGTGATTGTCGGTATGGATAATGCCACCAGCATTCTACCGGATGATGAAATTATTACGGTGGATAGCCAGCGGGGACTGGTTTATGGCGGCATTGCCAGGGTTTTATAGTTTACGAGGTATTACTAGAAATGAAGCATAACTTGCCTTTTGGCAGGGTTGTGCTTCATTTTAGATTTACCGGATAGCCAGGGGCAGTGGAGGGCCTAGCGCATCAGCAGGGGCTAATTGGATGCTTCTTTTCAACGCCATGGTTTGGGCTGGCTTGAACCCTTATGGAAAGAAAATTTTACTTACATACAGCCCTTTGCCAGCAATGGCTTATATCGAACCAACAAATTTAAGCAAACTAAGCCCACCCAGAAAACAAATATTAAAGGACTCGAACAGCCATAATAAACTGGGGAGGCGAAAAAGTTGTCTGAACAAATCTTAGACATTTTAACGAGTCTAGGTTTACCCGGTTTATTTGTTGGCGTTTTTTTGGAAGCCCTGGGCCTTCCTTTTCCCGGAAGCGTCTTAGTTGCATTAACAGGTTTTTTATGCCGTCAGGGTGAATTTAATATTATTATTGCTTGGTTGGTGGCCTTGGCAGGTTATTTAATGGGTTCGATTACTGCCTTTGTACTTGGTCGTTATGTTGGGGAGCCCTTCCTTACCAAATGGGGAAGATATCTGCAACTTACGCCGGAGAGATTTGCCAAGGCCCAGGAGCTATTAACTAAATCTGCTCCTGGTTTTATTATCGGGGGACGGTTTATTCCCACTGTCGGTAACTTAACACCTTACATCGCAGGCATTAGCGGTCTTTCGTTGATCAAGTTTCTTTTCTTTGACCTAATTCATGCCGTATTGTGGCTCACTGCCTTTTTAGGTGGTGGAGCACTGCTCGGTCAAAATTGGCCCAGGCTGATGGATGCTCCGGGGATTAAATATTTATGGATACTGGCGGTGGTTCTGCTGGGAGTATATTTAATTCGGCATTATTTGCCTGGTTTACAGCGTAATAGAATTTGAGTTTAATCGGGAGGGAAGATAAATGATTCGTGTTGTGCAGGGAGATTTACAACAGCTAAGTAAATTATATCCTAAACCTGATCGGGTGCTGCAGGCAAACCAGAAAGAGAACATCCAACAGGAAATCAGGACAGTGATGGCTAGGGCACTGAAGGCTGCCACAGAACAAGGCTTAGAGACTCTGATGCTGCCAGTGGTAAATACCAGGGAACAGGAGATTTCGGTGGCGGAAATGGCACCCCTGATGGTTTCCGAAGCCCGGCGGCACATGTCTTTCCATACCGGTTTAAGGGAAGTAACCTTCGCTTTGCCAGATGAGGCAGGGGTGCATTTTTTTGAGGAAGTTATCAATCGAAATAAGGTCGTATGTTTAGGTGACAGCATTACCTATGGTTATCCAGATGGACCGGGTTTTTCCTGGGTCACCAAAGTGATTGACAACGCAGATTATCCTATGTTAAACCGTGGTATCAATGGGGAGACCACGGGACAGATGTTGGATCGACTGCAAAGGGATGTTATTTCTGAAAAACCGGCCTATTTAATCTTTGCCGGAGGGCATAACGATGGTTGGCAGAAGGTTTCCTTGCCAAGGGTTCAGCACAATATCCAGCAGGTGGTGGAGTCGGTACTGCGGCAGGGTATCTGTCCCATAATGGTTTTACCATCCCCCTTAAACATTGAACAACTCTTGCAATGCTTCGATGGGACTCGCCAGGATGCAGAGGAATATCATGAAAACTTAGGCCAAATTCGCCAGTGGATTGATCAATATGCCAAGGAAAGGGAGTTCCTTACCTTAGATTTTCACACCCCGCTACTCCTTACGGGTACCGATCAGGGAGACCCCCGCTACCTGTTGGACGGCGGACATCCCACCCACGAGGGCTACCGCCTCCTTGGCCAGGCAGCGATCCGGCAATTGGCCAACCGATTACATTTCTAAAGTGGGGCGGGGGGGACAGGTTCTTTGTCCCGCCCTGCTAGCACAAGGGGACGGTTCTTTTGTGTTGTTCTCTAGAACAACACAAAAGAACCGTCCCCTTGTGCTAGCGGAATGGTCAAGACCTTTTCATTAGTCCACGCCTAACACTTGCCGCAGGGCTAAAATGTGGCGGCATTTAAAAGAGGTGTCGTGACGGGATCGCCAGCGAAAGGTACAGCAATCACAGCTACCCACGGTGGTGGTCAATTCCCAGCGGCAGTCAGCTTCTATTACAGAGCCACTGTTGGGGCCAGTTACATAGACCACTAGGTCTTCCACGGCGTAGGGCTCAAAGAGTTTAATCTCAACATGACCTTTATTCACGTCTAAATCCACCTTTCTTTATTCTGTTCTATAATATTGTATCATAGTAAATGACTTCCGTGCCGCAGGCAGTACCAGCAAAGAATGAAAACTTTATGTTATCCTGAGCGATAGCGAAGGTAATGACGGCAATCCAATTGTTTGGCTGTTTAACATTAATTGGAAGCAGTGGTTATACCTTTTTATATTGCACATATCTACCTATCCCTGTAAAATTATAAGGACAACCTCTGCAAATTTAAATAGGGCAGGGGTTTTTTCTATTACCCAACCCCTTCATTACCTACTAAAAAGGATTACCCGGGTCGTATTCTATAGTAAGGAAAAAAGGATATCAGAGGGGAGTAGTTGGGTCAGGAGGAGTGACCAATTTGACATTGGAACAATATACGGCACTGTACCTGAACCAGGCTAGAAATGGCGATGCGAATGCAAGGGAAAATATATTGGAGCAGGCCAAACCTTTTGTTCAGGGTGTCTGTGTAAAATACTGCAATCGTTGTTTGGAATGGGGCAGGGATGAGGAATTAAGTGTTGGTATCATGGCCTTTAACGAAGCCATTGATCGATTTGAAGAAGCAAAGAAAATACCCTTTCTAGGTTTTGCCAGGATCGTTATTAAGAGTCGCCTTTCGGACTATTTTCGCAAGGAGTCCCGGCATAGACATCAACCCCTGGAATATCAGATTGCCGATAATGCGCCTATGCACCATGAAACGGTTCAGGCTTGGGAAATATATTTGCACGAGGCAGAAATGCGAGAGCGTCAAGAGGAAGTTCTGGAATTTCAAAAGGAGCTTTCTCAATATGGTATAAGCGTCAGCGAACTGGTAGATGCCTCACCTAAACATAGGGATTCCAGAGAAAATCTTATTTCAGTTGCCAGTATTCTTGTGGAAAAGGATTCACTTATGGAACATCTGCTTCGTACCGGACGGCTGCCTGTAAAGGAGCTAGCTTTGGTTTCGGGTCTTCATCGTAAAACAATTGAAAAGGGCCGGCGCTATATCATAGCAATGGCACTTTTATTGAACCATAGAGACAGATTTATCTATCTTTTTTCTTATTTAAAATTAACTGGTTGGTCAGAAAGAAAGGAGGGAAGCAATAATGACTAAGATTACGGGAATTTTAGTACAGAAAAAGGGACCCATGGGTGTACTGATGACCTCAGAGGGACATTTTGTAAAGGTGCTGCTTACCGGTAAGAATCATATCCTGGGTCAGGAAATTCTAGGTCTAAAATATCCCTCCTTAATTCAAGGAATGGCTGCGGCCTCTGTGCTGGTGGTGGTGCTCATTGGTATTTGGAGCAAATTTTTGATTAGTCCGGCTGCTGCCTATGTGGCGTTGGATATTAACCCCAGTGTGGAACTTGCTGTTAATAAATCGGGCACGGTTATTAAAGCCAGTGGACTCAATGAAGATGGCATGGCACTGTTAGAAAAGGTTACCCCTAAGAAAATGGAAATTTATCAAGCGGTGGAAATGCTGCTGAAAGAAGCAGTAAATTGCAATTATTTAAATGATAATAATAATATTGTTTTGGCAACTGTTATTCCTTCAACGAAGAACCAAACAGTGGTTGATCAAGATAAATTGGAATCGACCGTTCAAATATCCGTGGCCGAGATACCTGCTCCGATTAAAGTGGTTACCGAGAGTGCCACTAAACAAGATCACAGATTAGCTGAGGCAAAGGGACTTTCGGTGGGGCGCTATCTGATTTACCAAGGCAGCAGCCAGAAGGGCGGAAAAATCAATTTGGATGAATTAAAGACAAAGGGTTTGGGGGAATTAGAGAAGGAAAAGGGTATAGAAATTCAGCAATACCTGCCTCATCCTAAAGCCAAAGCGAAGGTAGGAATTAAAGTCATGCCCAGTTCAGGCTCACAGGAATTCCAATTCAAGGAGAAGACGAACCAAGAAAAATACCCCAATAAAAACCTACCCCCGGGACAGTTAATGAAACAGGAGTCCGGCAAATCCTCAGTCAATTGGAGGGTATTACCAAATCACCCTGTAAATAAAGAAATTCAATCAAGGGGTGATGATAGGGATGAAGGCAAACTAAAAGAAACAAGGGAAAATGATAACCAAAAGCGACGGGATGACCGTCGCCAAAGCCATATGGATAATAAGAAAAGCAAGGATAAGGAGCAAAGACCTGCCCAACCCAACGCTCAAAAGAAAGAACGGAAAGAGAAGGAACAGAAAGAGAAAGAAAAGAAGATAAAAGACCAAAAGAAGAATGAGCAGAAAGAGATCAGAAGATAAAAGACCAGGAAGAGAAAGACCCTGAAAAATAGGTGCTGAACCCTGCGTGGCGACTCCCCCCGTCAGCTTCGCTGCTATCCCCCTCGGAGAAGGAGGTTTTTTGATAATCCCCCTCTTCGAGGGGGATGGCACGCTTATGGCATTTTCAAAGTCAATAGTTAACGCAAAAACACCTCCACCAAGTAACTGGCGGAGGTGTTTTTACAGCCATTTCTTTTGACGAAAAAGAATGACCATCCAAAGTGATACAAGTATCAGACCCAGTGTTATGCTTACCGTGGCCCAGATGGAGTTTTGATCCGGTAAAGGAACGTTCATACCAAAAAATCCAGTTACAAAGGTCAATGGCATGAAAATAGTAGATATTACCGTAAGAACGCGCATGGTTTCGTTCGTCCGAGCACTGATGATGGAGGAATAGGTGGCTAAGGCGCCATCTGTTAGATCCTTATAGCCATCAATGGTGTCAGAAATTCGTTCTAAATGATCCTTTAAATCCAGATAGTAGGGTTGATTATCTTCGCTGACGGTAAAGGAACTGCTGCTGATACTATAAAAGATTCGCCGCTGGGGCGTAATGGCTCGTCGCATGGTTAAGATTGTTCTTTTCAAGGCAAGAAACTCATCGGTGGTTTCCCGACTGGGTCTTTCGTATATTTCATCTTCCAAGTCTTCGATACGATCACCAATTCGATCCAGTACAGGGAAGTACTCGTCCACTAAGCCATCGATGATTGAATAGAGGAAAAAATCCCTTCCTTTATTAGAAAGCTTGCAGTCTCCGAGGCATATCTTGGCCATACGCCCCAGGCTAGGCAAAGTGTTTTTGTGAACGGTAACCACATAATTTTCACCTAAAAAAATGTTTAGCTGAACCAGCATAATTTCTTCGTCCCGTTCTTCGTTGTAGCGAATGGCGTGCATCATGAGGAAATAGAAATCATCATATTTATCAAGCTTAGCCCGGGGGCTGTAATGCATACAGTCCTCAATGGTCAGTTCATGGAAATCGAAAGCGTTGGCAACGTATTTAATCTCTTCTTCGGAGAAATTATAGAGGTCCACCCAGAGAAAGTTTTTCTTGTTAGTCAAAAAAGGGTGCAGGTTATCCAAACTAATATCATGACGCATTTTATCGGTGCTTTGGTCATACATGTAGGTTTTAATCATAGTACCACCCCCAATAGAAGATGCTCTTACCCAGAAAAGCCTCTTATGGTAAGAATGAAACGGCAATTTAAAGTTTTAACCCTGGGATACGGGTCATCCATCCTTACCACCTCCTATTGGAAAATAAAAAAAACCTTCACAAAAACAGAAGGTAACTAGCACCCAAAGGGCACCAAAGCCTTCCCCACTCGTACAAGTTTTAGCACGTACATAGCTAGGGCAATGAATTGTCCCAGCCACATTAGGTAAAACCTTAAGCCGGTAGTACCTGTTAAACCCGTTAGAGTCTCTCGACATTTCCGGGCAGTGGCATCTGTCTATGTAGAAGCCTCACCTAACGAAGAAAAATATACTATTAAATTAAATATAGGACATGGATTTAAATGTGTCAACCTTTTAACAAAAGTTTGAGCCATTTTGACCTATATTGCGTAAAAAATATTTAAAATATTTGATTATCTGCGTTTTTCTCTATTTACCTTGGGTCTTCATGGCCCTATGCTGCATTAAAATGTTTTCAATTAATGAAGGGCTTAGGTTAAGCCGCTGGCCAATTGATACGATCAGGGAATCAGCCTGACGGGGAATAAACTCCGGAGAGGTTGCCACAGTGGTAAGCTCCACTGTTTCTTCAAACACAGGTAAATCCTCTGCTTTTAATAAATGATAGTGTATAGTTTTTGGTTTGTTGCCAGGCAGGAGACAATTTAATTCTATATTTAGTACGTTATCCTTAAGGTAAAAATTGTTTAATTGTTCCGTGGTAAAGATATCATATACTAAATTTTCCTTTGTTAAATCCACCGCATTATCTGGAAAAACCCAAAAAATTTCAGAGACTAACCCTTCTCGGATGGAGTGCCACAAAAAGTTCTGACAGCCCAGCATTTTTAAGTTAGATAAATCACGAAGACGATGGCCGTATAAATCACTGTGGGCATCAATATGAATAACGGTATTGTTTAATTTACCATTTAACCACCACCTAAGGTGACTTTGCATGTGATTCGAAAATATAAAACGTTTTTCACTCCAAAAAATATTTTTTTGCTTTATAATAGATAGTAGTTGGCTAGGATCAGCGAGGGCATATATGTCATCACAGCTGGGGCGGTGATTTGTCACAGCTTCCTTTATGATGGGATAAACAAAGTAATCAAGATCAAGGTCCAAATAAAGTGCCATCCGGGTACCTCCTAAATTATGCAGTAATTAATTATAACACGCTTTTTAACCAAGCATTGTTTATGTCAGTAACTTACACAGTTGCTATGAAACGGAACATAAAAGAAGAACACAAAAGTATTGTTGCAATAAACGCAAATAAAATATTTCTGGTACACTCATCTTTACTCGTTTATGGGTGTTTTTTACGCTGGCATTATTTTTGCATTGATATTTTTGCATGGAATTATAATATAATATAACTAATAACAATCCGAAGCACTTGTTTTGTGAGACTATTTGCATGATGAAAAAATACCATATGCACGATTTTTCGGGGGGTGATTATCATTGCCTTAATTACGACTGATCATGAAAAATGCAGAAAATGTTATGCCTGTGTCAGGGCATGTCCTGTCAAGACAATTTCCATTAATAAAGGTCTACCAGAAATTGTTGAGGAAGGTTGTCTTGGGTGTGGTCAGTGTGTTTTGGCCTGTTCCATCGGAGCCAAACAGGTACAGGATGATACACCTCTTATTCAACAATGGATAGCAGATGGTCAGCCTGTGGCAGCAATCGTTGCCCCTTCCTATGCAGCGTCCTTTGATGTAGCAGCGGGTAAATTGGTGGCTTCCCTTAAATCACTTGGTTTTTCAAGTATTCAGGAAGTGGCCTATGGGGCAGGTGTATGTGCTAAGGAACAAGAAAAGCTCTTGAGAAAGACAGATAAAACCTTAATATCAACACCTTGTGCAGCAGTGGTGCAATTGATTGAGAAACATTTTCCTAACCTGGTAAAGTACCTTTCTCCCGTGGATTCTCCGATGTTAATACAGGCAAAAATTATTAAATCGGTTTATCCTAATTATAAGGTTGCTTTTATTGGGCCTTGCCTATCAAAAAAATATGAATCCACGGACGTTAATACAGGTGGGTATGTAGATGCGGTAATTACCTTTAAAGAACTGGACCAATGGTATCAACAGGCTGGTATCGACTGGCAGCAACTAACAGATGAACCCTGGGAAAACCCAAAGCCTGAAATTGCAAGGACCTTTCCGATCAGCGGAGGGCTTTTAAAAACATCCGGTATCCAAGAGGACGTTTCCCGTATGGAAATTGTGGTGACAGAAGGGGCACGTCGTTGTATTGAGGTATTAAAGGCCATTGACAAAGGAGATTTTAGTCCTAAATTTGTCGATATGCTGGTATGTGAAGGGTGTGTAATGGGGCCTGGGATGGTCAGTGAAAAACCCTATGTGGTAAGGGCCCAACAGATTTGCAATACGGTTCACCAAAACAATAATTTAGATAATAAAGAAATTATTGCGGCCAGGGAGAAACTGAATTTTAGCAGGACTTTTCAAGCAAAACCAATTATGAAGAAGGATTTTACCTCCGATCAGGTTTGGCAAACCCTCAAAGAAACCGGCAAAATAAGTCCTCGGGATCTGATTAACTGTGGTGCCTGTGGTTATGATACCTGCTGGGAAAAGGCGGTTGCCTGTTTGCAAGGTATGGCGGAAAAGGAAATGTGTCTACCCTTTCTGTTAAGTCAGGTTCCGGCCCTAACCTCTAGTCTTATGGAAATGAGCAGTAAGTTAATGCTTTCGATGGAATCAATTAATTTTTCAACCTTAACCCTTAAGGGAACCACTTCTAAAATGAATGTTCGCAATCAATACTTGGAGGCCTTAATAAACGAAACCAATACCAATGCCAAGGATGCAACGGAATTGGCTAAAAAGGTCTTAAATATTGTATCTCGCTACCAGTGTTCATCCTGTCAGGATTCTGGGGAGGCAGTTGCCATCAGTTCCGATTTAGAGGTAATTAAAAAAATTGCTGCAGAAACAAAGCTGCAATCCGAACAGGCCACCATTGCACTTGCGGATATTACCAATGTCCTGACCAGCCTAAGGGAAGATAGTGTGACGATTTTAGAACAGGAAAGGGCAATAAAAATTGTCACAAGCTCTTTAGAACAAATCGTAGCAACCTATGATCAACTGCTTAATATTGGATCGGCCATGGCCAACATTGGTAGAAACTACGAATAGATTATAAAACAGCCTTTTTTCTGAAGGGCTGTTTTTATTTGGTTTCGACAGTAACTATCCTTTTTCTTCGCAGGAGAATAGCAATATTAGTATAATTTTTATTTTTAATTAATTATTATTGTATTTGTTAGGGGTAATTTTTGATCTTGTGATGAGATGGGGGATACCTATTGAAAAATAAATTTTTTCAAGGCATAATACTGTGTTCTCTTATTTTTAGCCTTTTTAATTTCCCAGTTTATTGCTATGGAGAACCAAGTATAGAAGATTTACAAGGATTCTACAAGATTAACAAGGAATTAGTATGGGGGTTTTTGTTTTGCTGTATGATTGCTATTTTCTCCACGGTGTTTTTATGCTATAAACACACCCAACTACTGAAGGCACAGAACTCCCTTAAACTATCGGAGCAACGGTTTTCTAAAATGTTTCATGATAGTCCAAATATACAAGCTATCGTTAGACTAAATGATTATGTTATCGTGGATGTAAATAAAAATGTAGAACGGCTTTTTGGTTTTCCTAGGGAAAGAATCATTGGACATTCTATGTTAGATCTTAATGTTTTTGTGGATGGAGAACAACGCAACGAATTTTTAACGGAGTTGTCTAAGGAAGGAAAAAATTACAATAAGGAAATTACAGTTTGTACCAGGGAGGGAACCCAGAGGATTCTTCAGGGTTCGGGTGTTGTTGTAAATATGGCTGGGGAACAATGTATGTTGTTATCCCATAGGGATATCACAGAATCAATAGAGATGGAAAGAGAGATCAAGAAACTGGAACGCTTCAACTTAATTGGTCAGGTGGCAGCGGGGATCGGACATGAAATCCGTAATCCCTTAACTACGGTTAGAGGGTTTTTACAGTTGTTTCAAGCAAAGCAGGAAAGTTGTCAGAATTTTAAGGATCAATTTAGATTGATGATAGAAGAGTTGGATCGGGCAAATGCTATTATTACTGAGTTTCTTACCTTGGCTAGAAATAAACCGGAAAGAGTGGAAACGAAAAACCTTAATGATGTCATTACAAAAATTTTGCCATTAATGCAAGCCCAGGCCACGAAAGAAGAAAAACATGTCTATGCCATACTGGATAAGGTGCCGGACCTGCCACTGGATGAAAATGAAATAAGACAAGTTATCTATAATTTAGTTCGTAATGGCCTAGAAGCGATGCACGAGGGTGGGAATATTACGATCCGCACCTACACCAGGCAACCCCATGTAATATTATCTATTCGGGATGAAGGGGAAGGGATCAAGGATGAAATCATGAAAAAACTTGGAACACCCTTTTATACCACAAAGGATGGCGGCACCGGACTAGGTCTGGCGATCTGTTATAGTATTGCCGAAAGGCACCGTGCTTCAATTGATGTAAAAACAGGACCCCTTGGTACCGACTTTGTCATCAAGTTTCCTTATGATAAAATATTTAGTGCAGAAGTAAGCTGATTGAATGCACTTTACAATATTAGAAGGGAGTGTCAAGCGACACTCCCTTCTAATATTGTTTAAAGCTTATTTGTTGGCATCAGCAAAGAATAAAGGTTCGCCATATTGATCTACACCAAACTTAGCAATAATATCTTGGGTTTCCTTAGCTACCATAAAGTCTACAAAGGCCTTGCCGCCTTCGGCATTTACCTTATCAAATTTCTCTGGGTTTACATTCATTACGTGGTAGATATTTAATAAGGATTTGTCACCTTGTAATAGGATCGTTAATTTTAGATTATCCTTTTGGGCTAAATAGGTTGCCCGGTCAGTAAGGGTATAGCCTTGTTTTTCAGAGGCAATATTTAGTGTTGCGCCCATGCCAGTACCGGATTCTTGATACCAATTTTGACCTTTAGGTTCTATCTGGGCTTCTTTCCAAAGATCCAGTTCCTTTTTGTGAGTACCAGAATCATCGCCCCGGGATACAAAGATAGCACTATTATCAGCAATCATTTTTACGGCTTCAGCGGTAGTATTTGCGTTCTTAATGCCCGCAGGGTCATTCTCAGGTCCCACAATGATAAAGTCGTTGTGCATAACCAGACTGTAGTTGATGGCAACACCACTATCCACCAGGGGTTGCTCGGATTTGGGAGCGTGGGTCAGCAATACATCTGCTTCACCCTTTTCACCCATTTGTAGGGCGGCACCCGTACCCACAGCAATAATTTTTAGGTTGTGGCCGGTTTGTTTTTCAAATTCGGGCTTTAATACATCCAGCAAGCCACTGTCCTGGGTGCTGGTGGTTGTGGCCAGAATAACATCTTTTACTGCTGGTGTTGGGGCTTCCTGTTTGGCTTCTTCCTGAGGGGCTTTTTGTTGAGCACAGCCAACAAATACCAGCATGATCATTGACAGTAGTAACGCAATAAATGTTGTCGAACGTTTCTTCATAGTAAAACCTCCAGTTAAAGTAATAATATAAAATTAATTAGGATAGGGACTATTTATGATGCTGTTTCACCCCCCAATAAACATAAAAAAACCGCGCACTGATATGGAAAACAGTACATGGTTTACCCGTCCTGAATGATTAAATTCCTCCTTTCCACACCGGGAGGTCTGCCCGTTTCCCGGCAAACCCTAACGGCCTAAGAACCGTGAATACTTTAGGTTGGTAGGCTCGGAGCATTATTTAGTTGTTTATGCATTATAATATAATTCTTCAGAAACATAAATATTCCTCTTTAGGGAAAATATTTCATGGTGAATAATGGTATCTCATACTATTGACAGGGGATAGGGATATTCGTATGATAATAGTCAGACCTTTTATCGCGAATAGCATTATTTAAGATAGAAGGAATGGTCAAGTTCTTTTTATGGACGGAGATAAATGGAAGGTATATTGGATTTTTTTTCAAATTACGGTAGTTTAGGTCTTGGTATTCTATCCTTTATAGAATCCGTCTTTTTCCCCATACCACCGGATGTTTTGTTGATTCCGATGGCCCTTGCCAACCCGGAGCAAGCACTCTGGTTTGCTGCTATCGTATCAGTGGCTTCGGTTCTTGGTGGTATGTTTGGTTATTTAATTGGCGTATTTGCAGGTAGACCTTTATTGAAAAGATGGGTTTCACCAGAGAGTATGCTGAAGATACAAGGTCTTTTTCAGCGCTACGGTGGTTGGGCCGTAGCCATAGCAGGCTTTTCACCCATTCCTTATAAAATATTTACCATTTCGGCCGGAGCTTTTCGTATTAACAAAATTACATTTATCTTAGCCTCAATCATCAGTAGAAGTGCAAGGTTTTTTCTAGAAGCACTGTTGATTATAGCAATAGGAGAAAAGGCTATAGCCTTGCTGGAAAACTATTTTGGTTTGATTACGGTTAGTATTTGCTTTGTGCTTGTGCTTGTCGTCTGGTTATTTAAAAGAATAAGTAGATGAGATACTTACACCAATCAATCTCTGCAGGATAATTGCAGAGATTTTTATATTATTTAGAGCGTTTTTTAATATTATCGGGTGGTTTTATTTGTAAAGTCATGAACCTTTTGGTATGATTAATGGTATTTGGTCCCAAAGGCTAAGTCTTGCATATTAAAGTTCCTCTTTGATCATTTTATATAAAAATAGTTTTTAAAGAAAAGGAGTGTCATTATTGTCTCGTTTTTATGATTTTAATTTAAGCGAACCTGTTAGTGAATCACTAAGGATTATGGGGTTTGAGGAAGCTACCCCCATTCAGGAAAAAGCCATTCCCTTTGCTTTACAGGGTAAGGATCTTATTGGACAGGCCCACACTGGTACAGGAAAGACCGCAGCCTTTGGTATACCAATGGTTGAAAGAGTAGCACAGGAGTTTGAAAAAATTCAGGGGCTTGTCATTACTCCTACCCGGGAGTTGGCTGTTCAGGTGGCAGAGGAATTAAATCGAATAGGCCAGGTCAAGGGAATACGAACACTACCCATCTATGGCGGTCAGGATATTAACCGCCAAATTAGAGCACTTAAGAAAAAACCTCAAATCATTGTTGGAACACCTGGTCGTCTCATGGATCACATGCAGAGGAAAACGATTCGTTTGCAAGAAATTGAGATCGTGGTTTTAGATGAAGCAGATGAAATGCTGAACATGGGATTCATTGAAGATATTGAAGAAATAATGCAGCATATTCCCGCGGAACGCCAAAGTTTGCTTTTCTCTGCCACCATGTCAAAACCGATTCAAAACCTGGCCCAGCGTTTTTTAAAGAATCCTGAGTTAATTACCATCAAGGCCAAGGAAGTTACAGTTCCTAGTATTGATCAAAGTTATATTGAGGTACAGGAAAGGCAAAAATTTGAACTGTTCTGTACACTATTGGATATACAATCTCCCGAATTGGCCATTGTCTTTGGACGAACCAAGCGCCGGGTAGATGAACTTTATGAAGCCTTAAATAAACGAGGTTATGCGGCGGAAGGTATCCATGGTGATCTTACACAGTCTAAGCGAGAGAGTGTATTACGTCAATTTAAGGGTGGGGTTATCGACATCCTGGTGGCGACAGATGTTGCTGCCAGGGGCTTAGATATCAGTGGCGTAACCCATGTATATAACTTTGATCTTCCTCAAGACCCGGAAAGCTACGTTCACCGCATAGGGCGTACAGGTCGTGCCGGTAAAAGTGGCGAAGCCATAAGTTTTGTAACGCCCAGGGAAATAAATCTTTTAAAATTTATTGAGAATATAACCAAACACAAAATCAGCCGTAGGCCAATTCCTTCTATTAAAGAAGCCATCGAGGGGCAGCAAAGGATGGCTGTGGAAAAATTAATGCAAATTGCCGAAGAGGGCGGTTTTGAATCTTACCGAATGCTGGCGGAGGATTTGTTGACCGAACAAGATTCAGTGACCCTTGTGGCTGCTGCTCTAAAAATGATCACGAAGGAACCGGATCGAACTCCTGTGGAATTAACAGAGGAAAGGCCTATAAGATCGAAGAATGTAAAACCATTTAATCCCCGGGCAAAGAACTTTCATAAAGACATCCGGGCCAAAACGGATAATAAAAAAAGATTGGATAACCATGGCAATAGAAGGACTAGGAAAAGGTCAACCGTCTAAATTAACATCCCCTCCTTAATCTACAACTACCATTGGGGAATTTTATAAAGTATAATTGTAAAAAGTTGGACTAAGCGGCAATTAATTATAGAAGGAATATAAGGGGGGTGTCATTTTGGCAAAGGATATAGAATTACAAGTAATTCCCCTAGGTGGACTAGGGGAAATTGGGAAGAACATGACAGCGATTAAATATGGTGACCACATCGTACTTATTGACTGTGGCATGGCCTTTCCAGAAGAGGAAATGATGGGCATAGACCTCGTACTGCCTGACTATACCTATCTGGTCGAAAATCAAGATAAGGTACAGGCGGTATTGCTTACCCATGGTCACGAAGATCACATTGGGGGGTTACCCTATTTTCTTAAACAAATAAAAGTGCCAGTCTATGGTTCTCCACTGGCTTTAGGCTTGGTAGAGCGCAAGTTAAAGGAACACCATCTGGAAAGGGATGCTGATCTACGGTCGGTGAGGCCTCGGGATGTGGTGGAGATTGGACCCTTTAGAGTTGAGTTTATTCGGGTCACCCACAGTATTCCTGATGCAATGGCTATTGCCATTCACACCCCCCTGGGGGTAGTGGTGCATACTGGGGATTTTAAGATCGACCATACCCCGGTGGATGATGATGTGATTGACTTGCACAAATTTGCTTCTTTGGGGGAAAAAGGTGTATTGGTACTGATGTCAGATAGTACCAATGTGGAACGAGAGGGTTATACCTTGTCAGAGCGTTTGGTTGGAAAATCCTTTGATGAGTACTTCTTGGCGGCAGAAGAGAGAATTATTATTGCTACCTTTGCTTCCAACATTCATCGACTGCAGCAGGCCATTTTATCAGCTCACAAATATGGTCGCCGGGTGGCTGTGGCCGGGCGCAGTATGGTAAATGTGTTGTCAGTGGCCGGTGAATTGGGTTATTTAAACATTCCTGAAGGAATGTTGATCGAGTTGGATCAGGTGGACAGTCTGCCAAAAAACCAGGTGGTTATCCTTACCACTGGCAGCCAGGGTGAACCAATGTCTGCCTTAAGCCGGATGGCCTTTGGTGATCATCGTCAGGTGGAAGTACTCCCAGGGGATACGGTGATTATTTCCGCAACGCCGATACCTGGGAATGAAAAGTTAGTATCCCGGATCATCGATCATCTCTTTAAACTAAAGGCTAAGGTGATTTATGAAGGCAGCTCGGATATCCATGTATCCGGTCACCCCAGCCAAGAGGAATTAAAGCTGATGATAAACCTCCTGCGACCCAAGTATTTCATTCCGGTGCATGGAGAATATCGGATGTTAAAGAAACATGCTGAACTGGCTCAATTGCTGGGAATCCCCGAGGAAAATATTTTTGTAGGGGAAATTGGTCAGGTCTTTTCCTTTACCAGGAAGCATGGTCGATTAACGGGACGTGTTCCGGCGGGCAGGGTGCTGGTGGATGGTTTGGGAGTCGGTGACGTGGGTAATATCGTACTGCGAGATCGCCGGGATATGGCTAAGGAGGGTATACTCATTGTCGTGTTGACGATGGATAAGCATACCCACCAAGTATTGACCGGGCCGGATATCGTTTCCCGGGGCTTTGTTTATGTTAGAGAGGCGGAGGTCTTAATGGAAGAGGCTCGCTTAAAAGTGGTTGCTTCCTTAGAAAAATGCATCGCCAAGGGAAACTGCGGTTGGTCTTACATTAAACAAGAAATCAAATCTAATTTAGGCAAGTTTCTATACGAAAAAACCAGGCGTCGGCCGATGATTCTTCCCATTATTATGGAAGTGGATAAATCAAATGACTGTATAAGCAAATAAATTAGCCACTGTTGCCGATTTCGGCCTTGAAACCACCTTTTAGCGGAGGTGGTTTTTTGTGTTATCTTTCGTAAAGTTAACTATTTATAAATCCCACCAGGAATTATAATAGGATTAATCCATCATAATGGAAGCGGGGGACAAAGCAATGAACTATCTTTATGTGGGAATGGGAGGTATCCTTGGGGCGTTGGCTAGGTTTTGTTTGGGAACTGCCATCCAGCGCATAACAGTAACAGCTTTTCCCTATGGGACCTTAACGGTTAATCTACTGGGGAGTTTTCTGCTTGGTTTTATCACCTATGGTAGTTTACTTAAGTGGCAACTGCCTCGTCCGTATGTTTTGGCCATAAATACAGGTATCATTGGTTCTTTTACCACCTTCTCAACCTTTTCCGTTGATACCATTAGCCTGCTGGAAAAGGCTCACTATACGGCGGCATGGAGCTATGTCCTGGTCAGTATCACTGGCGGGTTGGCTTTGGCCTGGCTAGGCATCGGCTTAGCCCACCGCTTGTTTATCAACGTAAAAATTAGGGGTGATAACCAATGAAATTGCCTTTGCTGGTAGCTGCCGGAGGATTCCTGGGGGCCATCTGCCGCTTTGGCCTTAACAATTTTATCCAGGCTAGACATCATAAATCCTTTCCCGTTGGTACTTTTATAATCAATGTCACCGGTTCTTTTCTTTTAGGGCTACTTTTTGCCTGCCGTCATTTGTCATCGGAAGTTTTATTCTTTTTGGGAACTGGTTTTTTAGGGGCATATACTACCTTTTCCACCTATGAATTGGAGGCGGTGGAGTTAATTCGCCGGGGGAGGACAATTATCTCGCTGATTTATTTAGTTATCAGTGTCGTTATCGGTATTATTTTTGCTTATATTGGTTATTCACTGGGTAATTATTTCTATTAAATGTTACAATACCGTTAAAATATTCTGAAATATTCGTGCAATTTGTCCCTACAATTAGTTTATTTGATATAATTAGGAAAAATTTAGGAGGGATTTTATGAAGACAAAAAAAATAAATCCTGACCTAATCGATTCGCTACTTATCATTATTGGTTTCTCACGCTTAATTCGGAAAAAAGTAATTTCTGAATTTAGTAAGGATTTGACAGCAGATATAACAATGGAGATAGAAAAACATGCCTATACGGTTCTTAGATCGCTAGAAACCGAAGAGTACAAGAAGTCAAACTTGATGTAGGGGTATTGGTTTCCTTGTTGCCAAGGGGAAGTTCAACAGTAGAATGAAAGGAATGTTCTAAGGAGAATTGGGCAAAATAATTACGCCCTAGCGGCAAAAAATATACTTTCCGTTAGAGACCCGGTAACCTATGTGCCGGGTCTTTGGCTTTTCCAAACCTTGTTAAACAAAAAACCTCGCATTTTGCGAGGTTTTAAGGTTGTTGCATATATTGGTGCCGAAGGCGGGAGTCGAACCCGCACGGTTGTTACACCGCTGGATTTTGAGTCCAGTGCGTCTGCCAGTTCCGCCACTTCGGCATAAAATTGACTGCTTTCTAATTATACGAGAACGAATCGAAACTTTCAAGTGCAAATTTATTTTTTTTAATATTATGGTGTTAATATTATATTTCTTTGTTACAAAAGGCGCACGAAGGCAGTCATATTTAGGAGTAAAGTGTTTTCTTTTTTAAAACCTGTTTAAGTAAAAGATATTATGTTCCAAGGTTGGTTTTTTTTAGCTAAAGGATTACACTGTTTAACGTAGAAGATAATTGCATATAAGCTTTTAAACCAAGTTGGTTAGTTAACTGGAAACTTTTTGTATGTTCATAAATATTCTGGAAGAGACCGACAAACCTTTCAAAAGGAGGGGGACCCTTGCCCCTGGAAGATCAATTACTTGTGGAGCGCAGCAAAAAAGGTGATAGAGAGGCCTTTGAACACCTTGTTCGTTTATATGAAAATAAGGTTTATACAATTGCTTACAGATTGATGGGGAACTATGCGGATGCCTCAGACTTGGCGCAAGATGCCTTTATTAAAATATATCAGGCACTGCCGAATTTTAGAGGCGATTCTAGTTTCAGTACCTGGATCTATCACATTACCGTAAATGTCTGTCGTGATGAATTGCGCAAAAGACAACGAAGGCCAACGGTTTCATTGGATGATAACTCGAGTGAAAACAACAATAATACATATGAGATTCGCAGTAATGACCCAGGTCCTGAAGAAATGCTGGATCGTAGTGAGACACAGGCAATGATTCAAAGCTGCTTAGATACCCTATCCGATGATTACCGTGAAATAATCGTTATGCGTGAAATTCAAGAGTTAGCCTACGAAGAAATAGCGGAAATACTTGGTTGTTCCCTTGGAACGGTCAAATCGCGCTTAAGCCGTGCCCGACAGGCATTAAAGGAAAAAATCAGTAAGAAAATGGAACTAATATCCCAACCTAAACGTCTAGCTAAGTAAAGGAGGGATGTTCCGTGCAATGTAAGGATATCTCGAGTATGCTGTCTCCTTACTTGGATGGTGTGCTTAATTCGGATGAGTGTGCTGAAGTCCGGGTTCATTTGGCTTGCTGTCCCAAATGTAAGGCAGAGTTAGAAGAACTCCAGGCTGTCATGCTTTTACTGCAGGAACTTCCCGAAATGACTCCACCAGTTGATTTTCGGGAAAAACTGCTGGCGAAAATCGATGATATAGAGGTTACAAAACAAAAAGAACAACAAAAGAGCTGGCTAACTCGGGTTACAGCTATCACCAGGAGTACCTGGTATCGTTCTGTTGCAGTGGCAGCGGTAATGATGATGACACTGGGAATTACTTCCTTATGGCAACAGGAGGATAATTCGCTTTTGCCTGTTCCAACCAAGGAAAAACAAATAATAAACACAGCCCAACAGCCTAACGTACCGAATCCAAACCCAACGAGTCCAAACCAAGCCCAGACGAATAACCCTGAAGTGGTAAAAAATCAAGAACCGAATACAAGTACGGCTTCCCCACTTAACGAAAATACAAACGAACCGGGGAAAGAAGCTCCTGCTGCCAGTAATCAGACTACCATAGCTACGCCTGCTAAGCCGATAACCAAGGATAAACAGGTGGAGAGCTTTATTCCCAAGCCCAGTGAAGGCTTGGTTGCAAGCAGTACTACTTTGAAATTAGATGTTGACCAAGTGGCAGATGTCTTAAAAGATATCAACCGGATTGCCCAAAATAATGGAGCAGTGATCAATACTCCTTACTCCGGAACCAATGAAAGCGGTACCTTGGAAATTAGGGTGACAAAAAGTTCCTATGGTACGATTATTCATTCTTTACAAGGGCTAGGCGCCGTTGTAAGTTTTTTACCTGTGGAAAAGGATTTAAGTATTCAACATAAAGGAGCTGCCGAAAGATTAGCAGGTTTAAAACAACAACAAACTGAATTGGAACAGCAATATTCTGAAGAACCGGCGAATCTGCTGGCACAACAACTGGAGCAGGTTAATCATGACATGGCTGAACAAGTTAAAGTGATTAAACAAATAGAAGAACGCAGTAACTATAGTTTGATTACAGTTACCATTATGTAAGTTTTATACAAAATTAGGAGTCATTAGCAGTGGAAAGTGGATAACGGGGAGTGTCTGCCCTCTTAATAGTAGTTTGGCGACACTCCCCTTTAATCTTTAATGAATTGGAAATAATAACAAATATTTCTTGTAAAAGTACATTGAAATAGATTACAATATTTTTGTGATGAATACATCCTAATATGGACAAATAACTAGGAAGGGGATCAAAGGAATGAAAGAGCAAGTGAAAGTGGCATTAGAACAAGTACGTCCTTTTCTGCAAAGAGATGGTGGCGACGTTGAGTTTGTAGATTGCGACGAAAATGGTGTTGTAAAAGTTAAGTTAAAAGGTGCCTGCGGAAATTGTCCTGGGGCTTTATATACTCTGAAAAACGGTATTGAACGTGTTTTAAAACAACAAGTTCCCGGTGTAACTGAAGTAGTAAGAGTTGACTAGTTAACGACGCTAAGGCTTGGTTACTCCAGATCTTAGCGTTTTTATTATGTTCCGTCATCCTTTGCTACAGCCCAGGATGACAAGCATACCTTATAAATTAAATCATAAAGAACAGACAATATGGGGATATTTAAAATACGTCTTGCAAATAAGGGGGTGAAACAGATATGCGTGAAAAGGTTCAAGAGGCCCTTGAAAAAGTACGTCCTTTTCTGCAAAGAGACGGCGGTGATGTTGAGCTGGTAGATGTTAATGAAGCTACTGGCGTTGTAAGTGTAAAGCTAAAAGGTGCCTGTGGTGGTTGACCCGGCGCAACCTATACCCTGAAAAATGGGATTGAGCGGTCGCTCAAGCAAGTGGTTCCCGAAGTAACAGAAGTTATATCTGTATAAAACAATAATCCCCTTGCCAGATTAGGCAGGGGGATTTTGTTTTAAAGCATATTTAATAAAAGTTTCTACCATTGGGCTTTTATTTTTGCGTCGGGGATAGGCCAGGAAAAGATCGCGCTGCATAGGTAAATCTTTAATTTTAATCGCTTTGATCTTATTGAGGGCCAGTTCCTTAAGGATGGCCCAACGTGACACCACGGAAATACCTGCACCAGCTTCAACTGCTGTTACAATGGCACCCGTGCTGCCGAGCTCCAGGGCAATATCTAATTTATCAGCAGAGAGGCCACCCTTGGCTAAAAAAGACTCCACCACGGATCGGGTGCCAGAACCTAGTTCCCGCCACACCAGCGGTTCTTTGGCCAGTCGATCAATAGACACTTCCACCGATTCAGCCAAGGGGTGATCGATAGGAACGATAACCATCAGTTCATCGGAAAAGAATTTAACCCCTTCAATTCGTTTGTTATTGGGTAACATTCCCACAGCGGCCAAATGGGCAGACTCTTCCAATAATTTGCGGATAGCATCTTTGGAATCGCCAATTTGCAACACCGTTTGCACAAGGGGATATTCCTTTTTAAAAGTACCTATGATGGGGGGCAAAATGTAGTGTCCGGGTATCGTGCTGGCACAGATAATCATACGGCCACGAATTTCCCCGGACATCTGGCGAATTTCTATCTCAGCCTTGTTCATCAGTTCTAACATTTCCCTGGCATGCCGGTAAAAAACTTCACCGGCTGGAGTGAGGCTGACACCCCTTCCTTTTCTCTCAACTAAGGTAGTATCAAAATGCGATTCTAATACACTGAGTTGTTTGCTGATGGCTGGTTGGGTTATATGAATTTCCTGAGCAGCCAGAGACAGGTTCTTTTTTTCAGCTACAACAATAAAGGTTTGTAGGATTGAGTAGTTCATCTTTAATCACCCAGAACATTATACCATGTAAATCAATGATTATATTTAGTATTAACTTTTTTCATATTTATTTATTTCATTTTTATAATCCTGTTAATCACTGCAGCAAATTCACCCCAGGTTACTGGTTTATCCGCTGGGTGATGATTGGCTAAAATACCTGCATCAATTAACTGCTGTACTTCCCCCTGAGGGTCCCAGATGGTAGGGGGCTGGGGGGGCTTGGTTGGTGTCACCTGTACTAAATTAAGCCCTTTTACCAGTCCAAGGGTTATGGCGTCAGATAGGTCATTCATGAAATCAATGTTTTTTAATAGTGCTGTATCCTTGATAGAGTCGATAAAAAGATTTTCGATTAAAGCTGCCGGCATAATTGTTTCCCGAATCACAGCAAAATTAGCCTTTTTCTTGCCTCGGTCCACAACATTATGATTTTGTAAGAAGCTTACCAAGGTGTCGTGTATCTCTGAACGGATGTTAATGGTGGCAGAACTTACTCCGCCATTATAAATAAAACTTTCAAAGCCAGTGCCACCCCCGGCATTGACATGAATGGATAAAAAATAATCGGCTTTCAGGTTGTTGGCAAAGGCAGTCCTTTGAGTTAATGAGATATACGTGTCATTTTCTCTGGTTAACCTTACTGTAACGTCATAGTTAGCTAGCCTTTGGGCAACTTTTTTACCAAGTTCCAGCGTTATTTCCTTTTCCAGTAGGCCATTGCCCACAGCACCTGGGTCCTGCCCACCGTGACCCGGGTCTAAAACAAGAATTTTCCTTGGCATTCTGTACACCTCGCCTTGAATATGCCAATGCTATTTATTTTCAAAATATACCTGTTCCCGGCGGTGTTTTAGTAAGGGCAATTGTTGTCGTATTTGATTCAGATAACTCAAGTCTATGTCGGCGGTTAGAAGAGCGGTTTTTTCAGCCGTTTGCACCAAAATTTCCCCCCAGGGGGTGGTCACTAAAGAGTGGCCAAAGGCCACGTAACCAGCACTTTCATCCCTCGCTGGTGAGATGGCAGCTACGTAAATTTGGTTATCCAAGGCCCTAGCCCGCAGGGTTAATTCCCAGTGGGCTGGACCTGTGGTCATGTTGAAGGCCGCTGGTAACAACAGCAACTGGGCTCCTTTGAGGGCCATTAAACGAGCTAGTTCCGGAAAACGGATATCATAACAGATAGCTACACCGGCTCTGCAAAAGGGTGTGTCAAAAACCGTTATGCTGTCACCGGGGGAAAGGGTATCCGATTCCTTAAAGGTGACCCCACCCGGTATATTGATATCAAAGAGATGTATCTTTCGATGGCGGGCTAGTAAATTGCCCTTGGGATCAAAAACAAAACAAGTATTATATAAGTTACCTGCATCCCGTTCTGGGATGGAGCCGCCCACCAGATATATGTTATGCTCTTTCGCTAATGAGGAGAGTGTCTGGATGGTTGCACCGCCGGGAAATTGCTCTGCGTAAGATGGAAAGAAATCATTACCGTAGGGACAGTTAAACATTTCCGGCAGTGCAACTATTTGGCATCCCTGCAAGGCTGCCTCTTTGACAGCTTTTTGTGCTAGCATTAAGTTTTTTTCTTTGATTGTATCAACTTTAATTTGACAAAGGCCTAGACGAAAGATTTCGGTCATTTTGGCATAACCTCGCATTTTTTAGTTTTTATAAGAAACCAGCTACTCAATCCTATTTTTTCCCTTTTCCTTTGCAGTGTAGAGGGCCTCGTCGGCATAGGCTAATAAATCTTTCTCTTTGCGTCCATCCTTAGGCCACTCCGCTATACCCATAGAAATGGTAAAGGGAGGGTTCGCTACCTCTGCCAAATGTGTTCGAATTTTATTTCCTACAACATTAGCCCCTGCCCTTGGTGTATTGGGAAGCAACAGCATAAACTCGTCACCGCCGAAACGGGCCACAGAGTCTGTGGGTCGAGTAACATGCTGGGCAGCCTTGACAAAGGTTTTGAGACATTCGTCCCCGATGGCATGGCCGAAGGTATCATTAATCTTTTTAAAGGAGTCAAAGTCAAGGGCAATGACGGAATGAATGGAGCCTTCTTTTTCTGGTAGCTTATTAAAACGGTTGGTAAACTCCATGCGGTTGATGGCACCGGTAAGATAATCATGGGTGGCTGCCTTGGCTAATCGTTCGTTGGCTTCCTGCAATTCGCGGGTCCTTTCCTGAACCTTTTCCTCCAGGGAGTTCTTAGCATGCTCCAAAGCAATCCGGGTGGCAACTAATTGCTGATAGGGTCTTTTGACATTATTTAAGAAGATGGCTACGTAAATAAGCACATAGGAGGCAAAACGAAAAACGTGTCCTAAAAGATTTAAGGTATCATATACACTTTCATATTTAATAAAACACAATTCACTAAAGATGGAAATGGTCAATGTGCTGATGATTAGTTGAAAATAAACATCCATATGTTTTCGGTATAATAGTGAATAGCCTATTATGGAGGCAGCAAATAGCGCAATGATGATGTATTCACAGTATATCTTAGCTTGTGTAAAGCTGCCATCGGGTAAGTGCATGGCAGGATATAAAGGGGAGTCAATTGAAACGGTGAATAGTATGAAAATCACCAAAGCGATTGTGGCAGCAAAAAAATAAAATCTGTAATGGCGTCTAACGGAACAAAATTCTTTACCATATAAAAATACACTGACTAAAAAGGTTAGGGACATTAGAAATCTAGCAATGACATGATAAAGCGTTGCACGATTCGTACAGGCACTGGCAAAAATATGAGGCATTCCTTCGCAGGAATAAAGATGAAGTAAATCAATTAGTCCCACGGCTAATAGTCCAAGGCCTATAAAATAGCTATAGATAGAACAGTTGTTTAGGTAAGAATACCATGTCGCAGTAAAGGTGCAAAGGGCCACAAAAACGCAGAAGAATTCAATATTGGTATGAAGTGGTAGGAAAAAATGAGAGGAATAAGTTTGGTTAAGGCCCAGCATGGTCACACCAAAGTATAAGGAAAAACAGACCAAAGATATTAGAATAATCTTTAATCTTAAATTAACCATACGCAGATTATCTAATGTTTTGTTGTTTAAACCCATTGGATCACCCCTCTTAACATTGTTTTTCCATTTTATGTAATAAAAAGAGGGATGTTACTTTTAGTTTGAGATACCTGTGTTATTATATTTTGCTATTTATTGTGATGTTCCTTCTAAAAGGAAAATTGTTAGTTGGAGAACTGTTCGTAAACGATGCAAATGTTCAATAAAGAAACAAGAGTGATGTATTTATTTCGAACACTAACTAATTATCCAAATTATAAAAGCCATTGTGAATTTTTTAAATTTTTTGCTAAATAAGGGAAAATGATGCAAATGATTGACCCAAGCTAGGTATTTCAGACGATACAGTAAAGGGAAAAAAGACCCAATTTAATCTATAGTCTGAAAATTTGTTCAATACTGAATTATTTGGCATACGAATTGCTATATAAATAGTCAGTCAAATAGAAAAGGGGAGATTACCCCTAGCATAAATTTAAGGAGGAGTCACAATTATGGCAGTTGGAGAACAAGTATTTGGTTATTTTATTCCTACGGTTAACCTCATGGGTGTAGGAGCACACAAAGAGATTCCTGATCAAGTAAAGGTAATGGGCGGCTCTAATATTTTGATTGTTACGGATGCTTTTCTAGGGCGTCCTGGTGGTATGGCCGATGATATCAGAGCTATGTTAGAAGCCCAAGGTAATAAAGTAACTATTTATGCCGGTGCAGAACCAAATCCCACCGATGTAAATGTACACGATGGCTTGAAAGTCTACCAAGACTGTGGTGCTGACATGATCCTGTCTTTGGGTGGTGGCAGCTCCCACGACTGTGCTAAAGGTATTGGTATCGTTGCTACGAACGGTGGCCACATCCGTGACTATGAAGGTATCAACAAGAGCACGAAAGCAATGCCCCCCTTTATCGCAGTAAACACCACCGCTGGTACCGCTTCTGAAATGACTCGTTTTTGCATTATTACGAATACCAGTAACCACGTGAAAATGGCTATTGTTGACTGGCGCTGCACCCCGAACGTTGCTATCAACGATCCCTTATTAATGGTAGGTATGCCCCCTGCATTGACAGCTGCCACTGGTATGGATGCTCTGACCCATGCCGTTGAAGCGTATGTTTCCACCGCAGCCACTCCTGTAACCGACTCTGCTGCTTTAATGGCTATCAAACTTATTTCACAAAACCTGCGTGCTGCCGTTGCTAACGGTGAAAATATGGAAGCCCGCGACAAAATGGCTTACGCTGAATTCCTCGGTGGGATGGCCTTTAACAACGCTTCTTTGGGTTATGTACATGCCATGGCTCACCAATTGGGTGGTTTCTATAACCTGCCCCACGGTGTATGCAACGCGATCCTGCTGCCCCATGTAGAAGCCTTCAATCTGATTGCTGCTCCTGAGCGCTTTGTTGATATCGCTGTTGCCATGGGTGAAAAGGTTGAAGGTCTGTCCGTTCGTGATGCTGCCGACAAAGCCCTTGCTGCAATCAAGAAGCTGTCTGTCGATGTAGGCATTCCGGCTGGCTTGACCGAGCTGGGTGTTAAGGAAGAAGATCTCAAGATTATGGCTGAAAATGCGATGAAGGATGCTTGCAGTTTTACGAACCCAAGAAAAGCTACTTTAAATGATATTATTGGAATTTTCAAGTCCGCCCTGTAGTTTGAGCGAATGCCTAGAATATAATCCACACCCCACATAAATATATTATGTAGTAGCAGGTGGACCGAGTCCACCTGATTTTTTGTTTGCAGGGATAGTATTGTTTATGTACAATAGAGTTAGCTTTTAGCCTTTAGCTTTTAACCATTAGCACAAAACCCAAAAGCTAAAGGCTAAAAGCTAAAATGGCTAAAGATAATTCGGGAGGTGTTTTGCCCATGTTGAAAAAGAGTTTGCTTCAAATAAGTAAATTTGTGGCTCCGGAAATTATTTTTGGCCAAGGGGCTTTAAGTCAAGTGGGCGAAAGTGCTGCCCGTTTAGGGATTAAAAAGGCCTTTTTGGTTAGTGATCAAGGCATTTTAGGAGTTGGCTGGGTTGATCGGGCCTTAGATTTTTTAAAAGATGTTGGTATTGGTGCAGTTGTCTGGAGCGATGTGTCTACCAACCCCAAGGACTCTGAAGTTGCCAGAGGAACCGAGTATTATTTAGCCAACCAATGTGATGGTATCGTTGCTGTGGGTGGAGGTAGTCCCATCGATGTGGCCAAGGCCATTGCCATTTTGGTTACCAATGGTGGCCAAATAAAGGATTATGAAGGGGTCAATAAGATAACCTGTCCCCTACCGCCAATGGTTATTGTTGCCACCACGGCTGGAGCCGGTTCGGAGGTTTCACAATTTTCCATGATTGTAGAGCGGGAAAGACAGGCTAAAATGTCAATCATCTCAAAATCCTTGGTGCCGGATATTGCCATTGTGGATCCGGTAATACTGCAAACGAAAGGGCCTAGACTCACTGCGGCTACTGGTGTAGATGCCCTAAGCCATGCTATAGAGGCCTATGTTTCCTTGGCCGCCACTCCCCTCACGGATGTGCATGCACTGGCTGCGATTCATTTAATCTCCGAAAATCTTAGGGAATCCGTTGCCTGTAAAGCAAACCTCGAAGCAAAGTCGGCCATGGCCATGGCCAGTCTGCAAGCAGGCTTGGCTTTTTCCAATGCTATTTTAGGTGCCACTCATGCCATGACCCACCAGATAGATGGCTTACTGGACTTGCACCATGGAGAAACAAATGGCATCCTTTTGCCCTACGTAATGGAATTCAATATGATTTCCAATGGGGAAAAGTTTGCAAAAATAGCCAGGTCTATGGGTGTACAGACTGAGGGATTGGGTAAATGGAAAGCTGCAGAAAAGGGCATTTGTGCTGTTCGAAAATTATTTCAAGATATAGGGATACCCGAAAAATTGGCTCAGGTGGGTATGAAAGAAGAAGATATACCAAAACTAAGTGCAAATGCCCTAAAGGATACCTGTATGGTAACCAATCCGAGGGATTGTTGTGCAGAACAAATAGAAGCATTATACCGCAGAGCCCTTTAAGGGGGGTAACTATGTGTGATGATAAATTAACCATTATACAAAATTTAACAGGAGTGAATTCTTCTAAGTTAAATTATTATCTAGAGGTGCAACGATCAAATGAACAAATTAAAATCCAGATTAATCGATTAGAAATCTTACACCAGCTGATTAAAGATATTAACATTGACATGTCTTTATCCGATATACTTGAGCGGGTTTATAGCAAACTGCCCCAGGCAGTTCCCTGCTGCTATTTAGGGTTGGGACTTGCTCACAATAATAAACTGATTATGACTGCTGCCACCCCGGTTAACGACTGTGTTGGGCAAGCTGTTCCAGTCACTTCAGCACTCTGGCAATCCTATAATAGATGTGAACGTCTTCTGATAAATATGGACAGCAACCCGGAGCAATTTAGCCCCGTGATAAATTGGGATGATCCTGTGGGGAGATTGGGGCTTGATGCTGTGGCCATTGTGCCTTTGCTGGTAAGAAATCAAGTGATTGGGGTTCTTATTGTTGGGGATAGTCAGGTATCGGCCTACGGTACTTCTGAGTTAAAATTTATTGAGCAGATGGCGGACCAGTTGGCTATCTGTATTGAGAATGCTCGTTTGTACAAGGAGATTTCCAAGGGAAAGCAAGAGTGGGAGGCTACCTTTAAGGCAGTAACAGATCCCATCTTTCTGATAGATAAAAATTATCAAGTTTTAAGGCATAATTTGCGCGAGGGTAAGATTCCCTTAGAGGACGATGGCGAGGAACAGAAATGTTATCAGGTTATTTGGCATAGGGATACTCCCTGTAAAAACTGCCCCATGGAGGAAGTTTATCAATTGGGCCGGGGAACTTATCGTCAAATTCAAAATGAAGGAGCCATTTTTGATTCTTTTTACTACCCAATGGTTGGACCAGATGGAGAAACCTATTCTGTAATTTTGCTGGTAAAAGATGTAACAGAAAAGGAAAAAATGGAAGCTCAACTCATGCAATCGGCAAAATTAGCAGCCATTGGGGAAATGGCCGCTGGTGTTGCCCACGAATTAAACAGCCCCATGACGGTGGTCATCGGTACTGCACAAATGATGCAAAGGGATATGAATAAAGAGCATCCCCATTCGGAATGGTTAGATGATATAATTAATTGTGGGATGCGTTGCAAAAAAATTATTCAAAATCTACTATCCTACTCCAGACAAGGACATTTTGCCTTAACAGAAACAGATATCAACCAACAGGTGGAAAAGGTATTAAGCTTAATTCATTATCAAATTGATCGCAATAACATCAGTATTATTGAGAACTTGGATCAGCATGTTCCTCATATCATGTCCAATGGTCATCAATTGCAGCAGGTTTTGATTAACCTGCTTCTTAATGCCAGGGACGCCTTGGAAGATAATATAGGCGAAAAGTGTATTTGGATATCGACAGCAGTGGAAGTAGATCAGGATAAGGAATGGGTTGTGCTTACAGTAAGTGATAATGGTCGCGGTATTAGCCCGGAGGGGTTAACCAAAATATTCAACCCCTTTTATACCAGTAAAGAGGCAACCAAGGGAACTGGACTGGGGCTTTCTGTAAGTTTTGGCATTGCTCAGTCCCACGGCGGAACGATTAAGGTCGAGAGTAAGCAATGGGTAGGTAGTACCTTTAAATTAATGTTGCCGATAAGGCAAACAGGAGGTGAGGCCTAATGGTAAATGGTCCGGGTATCCTAATTATCGATGACGAACAATCGGTCGGTACATTCTTTAGCCGTCTCCTAAGATCAAAGGGTTACCGAATTGGCGTTGCGTCTTCCGGCGACCAGGCTCACCAACTTATAGCAAAGGAAAATTTCGACGTAGCAATGGTAGATTTAAAGCTGCCGGATGCCGATGGCCTTAGTCTTCTCCAACATATTAAGAATGTACAACCCCAATGTGAAGTTATTATAATGACCGGTTATAGTACCACTCGCACTGCAGTAAAAGCAATTCAATATGGTGCCTTTGATTATATAGAAAAACCCTTCGATGATATCGCTTTGGTAGAGAAATTAATTGAAAGGGCTATACATTTTGGCAAAACAGTTGGGCAGCAAGGCAAAGATTCTTATAGCTGGAGCCAAATGGCAGAAAATATTGGTTTTCAGGTAGGCAGAACACCCCAAATGATAAAATTAGTATCCATTGCAGAACGGATTGCTGCAAAGGATATTAATGTCTTAATTCATGGTGAAACGGGTACTGGTAAGGAAGTTTTGGCTAGTTTTGTACATGCTGCAAGTCAGCGCAGTGATAAACCCTTTCTGGCTGTCAACTGCGGTGCACTGCCGGAAAATTTGCTGGAAAGCGAACTTTTTGGTCACGAGAGGGGTTCCTTCACCGGAGCCAGCGTGCAGCGTAAGGGGATTTTTGAGCTTGCCAACAACGGAACACTTTTTTTAGATGAAATTGGAGAAGCTAGTTTGGCCATTCAGGTTAAATTATTGCGGGTTTTGGAAACGGGTGAATTTCTTAGAGTAGGCGGGGAAAAACCTGTCAAGACCAATGTAAGAATTATTGCAGCTACCAACGTAGATTTGGAAGAGGCTGTGAGCCAAAGGCAATTCAGAGAAGATTTGTTTTACCGTTTGGATGTGGTTCGTCTGGTTCTTCCTCCACTACGGGAACGTAAGGAAGATATCCCTCAATTTGTCGATCATTTTGTAAATCGTTTTTGGGAAAAGAACGATGGGCCTGTGCCAACCTTTTCGGCCTCCTGTATAGAAGCGATGATGAATTACCACTGGCCCGGAAATATCCGGGAGTTAGCTAATTCTGTTGAACAGGCCTTGGCTTTATGTGATAGTCAAGTTGTTCTGCCAGAGCATTTATCGGGAAAAATAAATGGCAAACTATTAAATGAAAACCGCAATGTAAAAATGGATTTACCGAAACAAGAGTATAATGTAATTACCAATATATTAAATACCAAGCATGAAGATTTAGATCAACTGGATGAGGAAACGTTATTGGATCTTTATTATAAGATCGATGATCTTTACCGTGCAATTCATAGGACCATGGGGAAACGGGGTATCACCTCGGTGTTTCCTTTGTCTATTAGCGAAATAGAGGCCAGAGCCATTGAAGAAACCTTGGATTTTTTCAATGGGAATGTTAGTATGAGTGCCAGGGCTCTGGGCATTGGACGCAACACACTGTATCGTAAGGCCAAGGAATACAATATAAATATCATTAGCTAAACAAAAATGCCATAGGGGGAAAGTTCTCCCTGTGGTATTTTTTACGATAGCAAAACCCGTTAAGTTGTTTCATTACGATACGAATGATCGTAACCGAAACAATTACATGTTTCGGTTTAGAACAATCAGTCTGACTAAAAGTGGATAAATCATTGGCATGTGTTTTGCGTTGATTTGGAAGTAAGAATAGTTGGTCTAGTGTTTATATTTAAAAAAGTTTAATATCTAAGCAGGAATCGGAGTTTTAGTGACGAAATATGAAATATTTAGACAAACTATTAGACAGACTATTATTTAAAGTAAATTCAGACTTAATTTAAAATTGAATATGTAGTTCTACGCTTCCGATTTACTAATCTCCTACCGGGAATTAGTAAACGGGGTACGACAAGTAATTGTTGTGCCTGCCATTGCGCAAAGGAAGGGGTGCCCTAGGGCATCCCTTTTTATATTGCAATTTAATGCCAAAAAAATCCAGTAGGGGGTATATAAACATGACTAAACTTTTCCGTGTGAACATGACCACCAAAACAGCCAACGTAGAAGAACTTCCTCAGAAGTATATCGGCCTGGCTGGCCGCGCTCTGACCTCAAGTTTCGTACTGGATGAAGTAGACCCTAAGTGCCATCCCCTGGGACCCAATAACAAACTAATTTTTGCTCCTGGCTTATTAGGCGGAACGAACTGTGCAAACTCTGGACGTCTGTCCGTGGGAAGTAAGAGCCCATTAACTGGCGGTATTAAAGAAAGTAACTCCGGTGGGACTGCAGCTCAAAAGTTAGCTAAGATGGGTATTGCTGGTGTAATTGTTGAGGGCATGCCCGAAGATGATAAGTTTTATGTCATTAAAGTTACGGTGGACGGTGCTGTTGTAGAAGAAGCCCCGGCTGAAGTTATTGGCAAAGGCAACTATGAAGCGATCCGTGTTTTAAGTGAAAAATATGGTGCTAAAGTTGGTGTAATGATTGTTGGTCCTGCCGGTGAAATGAGACTAACTTCTGCTAACATTTCTGTAAAAGACCCAGAAGGCAATATCCGTAGTGCCGGCCGTGGCGGTTTAGGTGCGGTTATGGGTTCTAAGAGGGTAAAGGCCATTGTTGTTGATGATACCGGTGCCAAGGGTGTGCCCATTGCCGATTCTGAAGCCTTTAGGGCCGCTGCCAAGCGTTTTGCTAAAGGACTGCTGGATCACCCGGTAACAGGGCAAGGTCTACCTGGCTTTGGTACCAACGTACTGGTTAATATTCTGAACGAAGCGGGCGGCCTACCCACCAAAAACTTCCGTACCGGCCGCAATGAATGGGCCAACAATATCGGTGGTGAGACCATGAGTGCCACCATTGAAGCCCGTGGCGGTAAAGTTTCCCACGGCTGCCATGCCGGTTGTGTTATTCGCTGCTCCCAGCATTACCATGACAAAGAAGGCAAATACCTCACCAGCGGCTTTGAATATGAGACCATCTGGGCCCTTGGTGCCAACGCTTGCATTGATAACTTGGATGCCATTGCGGAATGCGATCGCCTGATGGATGATATCGGTATCGACAGTATTGAAACTTCCGTAACAGTTGGTGTAGCGATGGAAGCAGGCATTATTCCTTGGGGTGATGCTGCCGGTGCGATTGATTTGATCAAACAAATTGGTGAAGGTACTGCCTTGGGCCGTATTATTGGTAACGGTGCTGCCTTTACCGGCCAAGCCTTTGGTGTAGCCCGGGTGCCTGTTGTTAAGAAACAAGCAATTCCTGCCTATGACCCCCGCGCGGTTAAGGGTGTTGGCTTAACCTACGCCACCACTCCCATGGGAGCTGACCATACCGCTGGTTACGCCGTTGCTACGAACATTCTTAAAGTCGGTGGCTTTGTGGATCCCCTTGGCAAAGGCGGTCAAGTTGAGCTTTCCCGCAACCTGCAAATCGCCACTGCTGCTGTTGACAGCACGGGTCTCTGTCTGTTTGTAGCCTTCTGTATCCTGGATAATGCAGATGCCTTCCAGGCCATCATTGATATGCTGAACGCTCAATATAGCTTGTCCTTGACGGCAGATGATGTTACGGAGCTAGGTAAAACGGTATTACGGGCTGAACGTAAATTTAATGAATTGGCCGGCTTTACCAAAGCCGATGACCGTTTACCCGAATTCTTTAAAGAAGAGTGTCCACCGCATAACACCACCTGGGACTTCACGGAAGAAGAAGTTAATGAGGTATTTAACTTCTAAATCTACCGAAATTCCCAAAAGGAGCTGGGTTAACACCGGCTCCTTTTATATTAGGATCGAACACTATAAATATTTTTATTGTTGATTAATCCCATATATAATAAGTTTAGGGGGGAGTGTAAAGTGGGGACAATTGAATTAAGGGCCTTTGGTGCTCTGCAAAAGATATTGTCTGAAGAAGGTTATTCCTTTCCGACTAAAATAGAAATCGAAGCTAATACGACTGGCTATGACCTTATTGACAGGCTGAAAATTGATAAAAAACAGGTTGAGGCAGTTTTTATTAACGGTTTGGTAGAAGGTTTATCCCATCCCATTGCTCCTGGGGATCGAGTAGCACTATTACCTCCGGGAACCCCGGGACCCTATAGGGTGTTTTTGGGCATTATTCAAAAGAAAGAAACCTAATTGACAATGAGCTTTGGCTTTACTTTGCTTTAATTTTGCAATAATTATTGTTATAATCACATAAGAGGTGACGGTGCATGCAGATTGAAGTAAGGGTTTATACCGGACTGGAAAAATACACAGGTACACGCTATGGGGAAAAAATTCTTATTAATATGGAAGAGAACAGTACCACACGGGATATCGTTAAGCAACTTAATATTCCTGAGGAAGAAGTTTTCAGCACACTAATTAATGGCTTGCACAAAACCCTTGATACTGTTTTGCAGGAAGGTGACCGGGTGGCATTTTTCCCACCAGTGGGTGGGGGCTAATCGTTATTTTATGCAGGGTAGGAGTAGTTCCTACCCTAGAACAAAGACTCGTTATGTATAAAAAAACATAATGGTGGTGGATATTGCTTGGAAGTGTTTTCACAAGGGTTAATCATGGCCGTTAAATTATTACTGGCAGGAGATCCGGAAATTATTGAAATAGCCTTGCTAACCCTAAGGGTGTCTTGCACAGCCACCTTGATTGCTGTGCTAATTGGGGTGCCCTTGGGTTTTTTGCTGGCCCTAAAAAGTTTCTCAGGTCGCAACATACTAATTAGTTTAATAAATTACGGCATGGGTTTACCCCCTGTGGTGGTGGGGTTAGTAGTCTGGCTATTGTTAAGTAGATATGGACCATTAGGAATGCTTAATATGTTGTATAGCCCTGGGGCCATGATCACAGCCCAGGGTGTCATTGCTTTTCCCATTGTGGCTGGTTTTACCCTAGCGGCCTTTCAGCAGCTTCACCCCAAACTAAAGCTGCAAATACTATCCTTAGGTGCCACTAAACTACAACTGCTGTGGCTAATGGCTAGGGAGGCCAGACTTGGACTGTTGGCAGCGGTCATAGCAGGTTTTGGTGGTGCTGTTTCTGAGGTGGGGGCCTCTATGATGGTAGGAGGTAACTTAGTTGGTTATACCCGTACCCTAACCACAGCAACTGTTCTTGCGGTAAACAAGGGACAGCAGGAAATGGGTATGGCTCTCAGCCTTATTTTGTTAATCATTGCTTTTTCCATAACAGTGGTCTTAACGATGGCACAGCAAAGAGGGAGGTGCCCTTAGCATGCATGTTCTGGAAGGAAAGGGCATTCAATACATCAAGGGAAGTAAGACCATTTTAGATATCGATTATTTTGCCCTGGAGGAAGGGAAGGTTAACTCCCTCATAGGAGTAAACGGGGCCGGTAAAACCTCTTTTATGCATATTCTGGCCTTGCTTCAGGAACCCACCGCGGGACAGATTTATTTTAAAGGCGAAACGGTAACGAAAAAAAATTTGTTAAAATTACGCCATCGGATGGCTTTTGTTTTTCAACAACCCCTTTTGTTAGATATGAGTGTTCGAGAGAATGTTGAAACGGGTTTGCGTTTACGAAAGTTTCCGAAAGAAGAGATCAAGCAGCGGACAGATAAATGGTTGGAGAAATTAGGAATTTCCCATCTAGCCAACGGCGGTGTCCGATTTCTTTCCGGTGGTGAAGCCCAGCGGGTTAGTATTGCCCGGGCCTTGGCCTTGGACCCAGAGGTTCTTTTTTTAGATGAACCCTTTACAGGCTTGGATAGTCCTACCAGGGGGCAACTACTATTAGATATGGTGAAACTGTTGCATGGTACAAAAATTGCCACATTATTTGTTACCCATGACTATGCAGAGATTCCTTACCTGGCCCATCGGTTAACCGTTATCGATCAAGGAAAAATTATTCAGTCAGGGACCCCGGAAGAAATCTATAAGAATCCAAAAGATCAATCGGTGGTTCGATTGTTGCAATGGCTACCCCTTGGTACGAAGTGAATCAAAAGGTTCCTTACAAATAAGCTGGAAGCAATTTGAATTAGCTGCAATATGAAATAGAGGTACAAGCCAGACGAATAGGGGGCTGACCAAATGATTGATAATTACCAAAGAAACATAAACTATCTACGCATATCTGTCACCGATCGCTGTAATTTGCGCTGCGTTTATTGTATGCCTCCAGAAGGTGTGAAAAACACCCCTCACGGGGAAATACTAAGCTTAGAAGAAATTACTCGAGTGGTGGATGCTGCCTCTGATCTTGGCATAAGCAAAATTCGTATTACGGGTGGGGAACCCTTGGTAAGAAAAAATATTGTGGACTTATTTGAAAGTATTTCGGCCAATCCGCACATTGATGATATTTCGATAACCACCAATGGCGTACTCTTTGCAGACATGGCAGAGGATTTAAAAAGGGCGGGTTTAAATCGTGTAAACTTTAGTTTAGATAGCCTAAATCCGAATGTTTTTCGGGATATCACCCGTCTAGGCAAATTTGATGATGTATGGCGCGGTATTCAGAAAGCCTTGGAGCTGGAACTCTATCCGGTAAAATTAAATGTAGTGGCGGTACGAGGTGTCAATGATCATGAGTTTGCTGATTTTGCCCGGCTTACCAGGGAATTGCCGCTGCACGTGCGTTTCATTGAATTAATGCCCATTGGGGAATGCAATCCCTGGGCGGTTGAAAATTTTATTGCTGCGGAAGAAATATTGATGAAACTTCAGCAGGGATTTGGCCCTTTGAATACAGAGGTTAAAGTAACTGGCGGTGGTCCGGCTAAATATTTTAGCCTACCTGGTGCCAAGGGGACCATTGGTTTTATTACTGCCATTAGTCAACATTTTTGTGCTGCCTGTAACCGACTGAGACTTACAGCCAATGGCCAGCTTCGTCCATGTCTTTACGGCCAGCAAGAATTTGATTTAAAAACTCCCCTGAGGGAAGGTGCCGATAGGCAGGAATTGGCTACACTTATTGCCAAGGCAATTCGATATAAACCAAGTCAACACCATATGGAAGAGGGTTGGACAGACCGTCGAGTGATGAGCCAGATTGGGGGATAAGGCATAGTGTCAGAATTAACTCATTTTGATGCCAGTGGTAATGCCCGGATGGTTGATATAACAGAAAAAGCCGAAACCCATCGGGTGGCCGAAGTAAGAGGGGAAGTGGTCATGGCACCGGCCACTCTTAAACTAATTCAAGAGGGCGGTATGGCCAAGGGGGATGTTCTTGGCGTAGCCAGAGTAGCGGCAATTATGGCTGCCAAAGGCACACCAAACTTAATTCCCATGGCTCACCCGATCATGATTACCGGAGTTAATATCGATTTTAAAATTGTACCACCGGAACGGGTGGAAATTAGGGGTATTGTGAAGACTGGCGGCAAAACAGGTGTGGAAATGGAAGCACTCACAGCGGTTAGCCTAGCGGCACTGACCATCTATGACATGTGCAAGGCGGTGGATAAAGGAATGATGATTCAAAACATCCGCCTGGTCAGCAAAAGTGGTGGCAAAAGCGGCGACTTCATCCGGGAAGGAGAGCAACAATGGGAAAAATAGTAGCTGTTTGCACCAGTCCTAAGAAAGGCATGAGAAAGAAAAACGTTGGGGAAGCGATGTTGTTGGTTGAACATGGCATCGAAGGGGATGCCCATGTTGGGGAATGGCACCGTCAGGTTAGTTTATTGGCCCAGGAAAGCATAGAAAAGATGCGTCAGATGGGTTTAAAGGTAGGCCCTGGGGATTTTGCTGAAAATTTAACCACGGAGGGAATCGATTTAGTTTCCTTGCCCATTGGAGCTAAATTAAAAATTGGTGAAGCTGCTCTGGGTGAGGTGACGCAAATTGGCAAGGAATGTCATACCCGTTGTGCCATCTATTATCAGGCGGGGGATTGTGTTATGCCCAAGGAGGGTATCTTCATTCGAGTACTCCAAGGAGGTACAGTGAAGGTAGGGGATAACATTGAAATTCAGCCACAATAAAGAGTTGCCGCCGGTTATTTCCCTGGTGGGTCGTTCAAACTCTGGAAAAACTACTTTTCTGGTAAAACTTCTTCAACAATTAAATTCACGAGGCTACCGTATAGGTACTGTAAAGCATCATCGGGGCACCTTTGAGCTAGATATAGAGGGAAAAGACACCTGGCGGCATAGACAGGCCGGGGCTGAAATTGTTGCTTTGGCTACACCCAGTGGATTTGGCCTCACAAAGAAAATAGACCAGGAAATGCCACTGGAAGAAATACGGCAGTATTTTTCCGGCCTGGATCTAGTTATCGTGGAAGGTTTTAAACAGGGTTCCCAACCAAAGATAGAATTGGTGCGGGCAGCAGTTGCTAACGAAACGGTATTACCCACTGGGGAATTGTTAGCTGTGGTCAGTGATTTACCCTTACCGATCGATATACCTCTCTTTGATTTAGATGATATTGAGGGTGTGGCTAATCTGATAGAAAACACTTTATTACAACCAAAAAATAAGGTGGCACCAACCACGCTATCCGACCAACAGAGGGAACGCTACAATCGCAATATAATGCTGCCTGGGGTGGGAGAAGAGGGACAGCTTAAACTACTAAACTCTTCGATACTGGTGGTAGGTACCGGTGGTTTAGGCTCTCCGGTGAGCTACTATTTAACGGCTGCTGGCATTGGCAGACTTGGTTTGGCTGATGCTGACGTGGTGGATTATTCTAATTTGCAAAGGCAAATTGTCCACTCAACCCCAGATATAGGACGTTTAAAGGTGGAATCTGCCAGGGAGAAATTAGCTCGGATCAATCCAGAGACAGAGATCATCACCTATCCCTGCCGCATGAATGAGCAAAATATTTTGGAACTGCTGGATGACTATGATATCGTGGTGGATGCCACAGATAATTTGGAAACCCGCTATGTTCTTAACAACGCCTGCATTGCTAAGGAAAAACCCTTTATATATGGTGGGGTTCTGTCCATGGTAGGACAGGCCATGACGATATTGCCAGGCAAAGGACCTTGTTTCCGCTGTATTTTCCGGGATAAGCCTATCAACCACACAGTTAAGGGCACCACAGAAGTAGGGATTCTCGGATCTGTAGCGGGTATCATTGGGACCATTCAAGCCACCGAGGCAGTGAAGTACCTGCTGGGCAAGGGAGATCTATTAGTGGGGAGAATCCTTACGATGGATGCGCTATCGATGTCCTTTATGGATGTAGAGGTTAAAAGGGATTTACGATGTCCTGATTGTGGTCATTTAAATAAAGAATGATTTTAAAAACCTGGTATTAGACCAGGTTCTTCTTTTGGCCTAAAGAGAAATCGAAATTTGACGAATAATGTAATATGAAGGCAATTTGACGTTTGTTAGGGGGACGTAAAGTAATGAGGATAACAGTAAAGAAGAGGCTTTTTCTTGCCAATGGTGTATTAATCGGTCTTATTATCTGTCTCGGCTTGTATGCAAGTTTTACAGTGGGTAAAATCAATGATAAGTTAATGGAGATTTCCAATGTTTGGTTAGCTGGAATTCAGTATGCTGAGGAAATTAACACCTTGATTTCCGATACTCGTACGCGGGAATACAGGCATATTGTTGCTAATGATAGTAAGGAAATGAAAGAAATGGAAGAATCCATAGAGCAAAATAAGGTGAAAATAAATAAAAACTTAGCTAGTTATGAAAAATCCATTGACAGTGTTCAGGACCGTAATTACTACACGGTATTAAAATCTGAGTGGAATAACTACATAGCTACGAATGAAAGACTATTGGAATTAAGCCGTACTGGTCAGAAAGATGAAGCACATAAGGTTATAAAAGGTGAATCTTTGACCCTATATGATGCTGCTGTGGCTGCCTCCAATGAAATTGTTAAATATAATCAGGAACAAAGTAAAATATCCAGTGCCGAAGGGGACAAGCTCCAAGAACAATCTGTTTTTATGTTGAGCATAGCCATTCTACTGGCAGTTGGTCTAGGTATTGCTGCGGCCCATTTCGTTGGTCGTAGTATTAATTTACCACTGAAGGAGATTGAAGAAAGTGCGAATAAATTAGCCCAGGGGGATATAACCATAGCGGATCTAAACATTCGCAGTGGAGATGAAATAGGACATCTTGCCCAGGTTTTTAATATCATGAAGAATAACTTTAAAAACACGTTAGATCAACTAATCGAAACAGCTAATCATTTAGCGGATGTGGCAGGGGGGCTAAATGAACAGGCCCGGCAAACAGCCACTGGTGCAACAGAAACCGCCACCACCATGAATGAAATTGCAGCAACGGTGGAACAGGTGAGCAGCAATGTACAGGAGGTTGCAACGGTTTCTGATACCGCCGCTAAACATGCCCATGCAGGAAATGACGGGCTAATTAAGGTAAATTCACAAATTCAAACCATTACCCATTCGACGAACGAGGTGGCCCAGGTTATTCAGCGGTTAAATCAAAATTCTTTGGAAATTGGTAAAATTGTCAATATGATAACTGGCATTGCTGATCAGACGAATCTTTTGGCCTTAAATGCGGCCATCGAGGCTGCCAGGGCCGGAGAGCAGGGAAGAGGTTTTGCGGTGGTGGCAGAAGAGGTAAGAAAGTTGGCGGAGCAGTCTGCCACAGCTTCCAAGGAGATCGCACGACTTATCCAGGATATGCAAAAAGAAACTCAACTGGCAGTGCAAAAGATTGAGCAGGATAACCGGGAAGTGGCGGCAGGTGGTGCGGTGATTCAGGATGTAAGCCATACTTTCCAAAAAATTATTACTTCTGTGCAAGGCTTAACCTCTCAAATTCAGCAAATAGCCTCAGCTACCCAGCAAATGTCGGCAGGAGTTCAAAATGTTGCTGCCTCCACGGAGGAACAAACAGCTGCGATGGAGGAAGTCACCAGCACGGCTGAGTCCTTAGACAAAGTATCGGATGATCTAAAGGTGTTGGTGGGTCAATTTAAAATTTAGCAGTAAAAGGGGAGTGTCGCTTAAGCAGTCCTCCAATAAGGATGTTTACGAAAATCATAGTTGTTTAGCACATAGCCAAACGATTATCGATAAATTGTAAATAATCTTTATTGGAGGATTTTCTTTATGGCAAACTTTGAATTTAAATATTGATTCCTTTAATTAATGTCACAAAGTAGTGCTTTGAATTGTTATAAGGGTACAGCTAGCTGATAAATAAGGGAGAAGGAACACATGATTGAAATAGATTTAGGGCGGCGTTTTGTCACCGGCGGAGAAGATGAATTGGCAGAGGTAATCAATCTGTACGGTGAAAAACTGCTACGATACGCTACTGCTATCCTATGTGACTACCATGAAGCGGAAAATGTGGTGCAGGAGGTTTTCCTTTCAGCGTATCAAAAACGTACCGCATTTGACGGTGGTAATCTTTCCGCATGGCTCTACAAAATTACATACAATCGGAGCTTGAATCAACTCAAAAAACGAAAGCTATTTTGTTTTAGGGAAATTCGCGATAAAGTGGTTGCCCCTGCTGAAGATATGGGGCTGAGCGATGAGGTGCTCCGCGCCTTGCGGAGGCTCAAACCTAAAGATCGGGCTTTGCTATATGCTCGGATTATGGAAGAGGAGAGCTATGAGGAACTCTCCCTGCGCACAGGATGTTCTCCTGCGGCCTTGCGCAAGCAATATGAGCGAGCCAAAAAGAAGATGGCGGATTACCTGGCCGCAGAGCATAAAAGAAAGGGGTCAATGCATGAGTGCATTTGATAAGAACGAAAAAACGATACATGATGCGCTTTCCCAAATTACCGTTGATGCAAGCAAAATTAAGAGCAAGGTTCAGAGTCGGTTGCATGAAGAAACATTCTGTGGTGCCGATCCTCGCCGGGTGCGATGGGCAAACTCTATGGTGGCAGTTATCGCGTTGTCGGCAATGTTGGTTGTCACTGCGGCTGCGGCTGCGGCGGCGCTGGGGGGCTTTGATTGGTTTATCCAGAAATTCAATCCCTCTTTCAGTGAAGTTGTTGAACTAGTAGAAATTTCTTCTGAGGATCAGGGCATCCGTATGGAGGTCATCGGTGCGAAGAAATATGGGAACAAGGCTGTCGTGTACCTGTCTCTTCAGGATATCAGCGGCCAAAACCGCCTGACCGAGCAGACCGCTTTCCGGGACGGCTTCCGTGTGGCCACGGACCCGCCGGATAGAGGCACAGGACAAGCGGGCGCGGTTACCGCCAGTTTCTCGTGGAAACAAGATCTGCTGTTTTTTGATGAGGAAACCAACACCCTCTATTATGAATTCAATATTACAGCTGATGCTGATTCGCCACTTGCAGATCCGCTGGAGTTGGGCACCTCCCTTATTTATTTCAGCAAAAGGGAGTATGAAGAACCGGTTTCCGTATCTTTGGGTGGCCTTGACGGGGCGCAGGTTACACCCATTGTGGAAAACCAGATCTGGGGCAGCAGGGATGTGCCGGACGACCTCAGCAGGATCACGGCTGCGCTGACGCCGGGCCATTACGCCGCTCTGGCACACGGGGAAGATGATCAATGGATTTCCAATATCGGTATCGTGGACGGCAAACTACACGTGCAGATCGGCAAGATTTTTGGCAAAGAGTTTGGCAGCACCGATGCCACGCTCGTTCTGAGAACGCCGGACGGCCAATTTATCACACCAGACTATGAATTGACCCTCTTCGGTGACGAAGACTGCCGCTTGCTTAATTCAGGAACAGCCAGCTACTCCGACGCGGCATACAAGTACCATGAAGCCATTTTTTCTATCACCACCGATGAACTGGACGACTGCACCCTCTACTACAACTGCTTGGTTTATCCAGGTGTGGAAGGAAGCTGGAAGGTGTCAGCCAATCTAAGCGACACCAGTCGGCAGTCGCGTATATGGACAAACGACGTCCCCGTTGAAGGCCATCTTTTCGAGTATTTGACACTCAGCCCGCTTGGTCTTGAGGCCCGGGGCAGCTACGAGGGAAAAGAATGTCTGGCAAGTGAAATGACTTTAGAGATTGAGACGATGGATGGCATTATTCCGCTAGAAGGCGGCGGCGGAAGACTTAACGATCAAGAACAGACCTTTAATTTACATTGGGATACGGAAAGCCCGGTTGATGTTACAACCGTTACTGCTGTCATGATAAACGGTACGCGTATTCCTGTTAAATAGGCAGATGATCCCTAGCATATAGCCGCCATGATATCAAATAGTATCCTGTTTGTGCAGCTTGTGTATCATGGCCGTATGCTCTAAAATGATTTTCGAGAAAATACGAAGCAAAAGTGTTCTTTGATTTGGCTCAAACAGCCTTTTTAAAGGGCATTTTTGTTTTTCAAATCGATGCATACTTTGTTTTGTAAGTTGACTCAAGACGGCATTTTATGCAGTTGATTATAGCTATATTCTGGAGGGAAAGGGGGAAATGCATGTAATTTGATATTCGAGCGTTCCAGCAAACTGGAGCAGGAAATCACCACGGAACAGGATAAGATGCTGAACGCCGACCGCTTTCTGGCTGTTGTGGACAGGTACACCTATTCAGGAGCTAACCCCTGAAATTGTGCGGGGTTCCATTGAAAGGATTGTGGAGCATGAGCGCAGCGAGCCGTGGAAGAAGAAAAACAAAAAACCCAGGGCTATTGCCTGGGTACAGAGAATTGGATCATTTAGTAGAAATGATCGAGGATACCTTGGAAAATTTATCACGGAATTACTTCTTAATATTAATCAGTGTTTTTTTAGGTTCTTCTTTGCTGGGTTTAATATCGCGAATCTTTTGTAAAAAGATCAGGTCATATAACCGAAAAAGGCCGTTAGCACTTTTTTTCACTTTCCCGGACATAACACCACCTCCGATTACTTACCGATAGGTAAAGGTTAACATAGCTGGGCAATTGTCGCAAGGCCGACAGTTAAAGAGCCATTATTAAAAATAGGCTGACAATTTTAAATAATCTATTTACAGCATATGGATGTTGGCCAAGGGCCATTCCTAGCTTTTCTACTCTGATAATCGCTATCTATTATCATTGTTTGGATGGTGCCGGCCAGCGCCATGAGAGTCTTATACTTTACGATGGTATAAAAAATAAACCCCGGCGGGGGTTTATCAAAGATTTATTCATGGAAGGGCTGCTTATTAATGGTAATAAATGGGCCACCGTCCCTCGCGGGTAACACCTTAGGCAGGGAGGGGAGGGGAGGGTTCTTTTCCCTGCGGGGAGATACCGGCGGGGGATGGGGCTCCGGTTGGGATGGAATAACAGGTGGCTGAGATGCCCCCGGTTGATTTGGCCCCGGTTCAACCGGGACCTTTGGCGGAGAGGGTTGACCTCCAGAGGTCAGTGGCTCCAACGTAGGATCTCCTGGCGGTTCCAGTTGGGAGGAAGAGTTGTTGAAGCCACCTGGCCACACGGGGAAAGTTCCTTTATGAGGGATGGGGCCCTTGGGGTTTTCCAATGGGTGTCTTGGAGCGTGCACGACGGTGATGCTGTTATAAATACGTTCGTCTTCACTGACCAGCTGGCCATTATCATAGGTCCGGTGTCGAATTTCAACCCGAGGAATATAAGCGGATACCTCCGCGGGAACACTAAGACTGGAGAGACGACATAAACGAATGCCAGCTCCTTCAACTACCAGATCAACATGGTCATTCTGGTAGCAATGGCAAGGATCTGGTAGCTGTAGTTGACGATTTTTTCTTAGCACTTTATACTGAGCCATAGTAGTCACCCCAAAGGGAAATTATTCCTTTACTCATATATATGTTAATTGGTAGAAAACGGTTACATAATAAATAAGAGGTGTAGAATTTTGCAAAGTATCTTATCCGCCGGAGATAAAGTTGATATAGAAATCAATGGGCTCGGTCATTCCGGTGAAGGAGTAGGCAGATATCAAAATATAGCCGTATTTGTGCCCGGTGCCCTAAGCGGTGAAAGGGTTCGCGTACGCATAAAGCAAGTCAAAAAATCTTTTGCCAGAGGAGAACTAGTTGAAATTTTAATAAACTCAACCGCCCGCCTAGAGCCCACTTGTAAATACTACCAGCATTGCGGCGGTTGCCAACTGCAGCATTTAGATTATCAAGCACAACTGGCACACAAAAGAACCGTTGTGCAGAGTGCCCTGCAAAAGATTGGTGGCTTACCAGATGTTACGGTTTTGCCAACACGGGGCATGAAAGACCCCTGGCACTACCGCAATAAAATACACTTACAAATAAAAGAGGAAAAAGGCAGGATAAAACTGGGCTACTATGCGGAAGGTAGCTACGAATTGGTTGCAGGATTAGCAGGGCAAGCCTGTCTGTTAGTCCAGCAAGAGATCAATCAGGTTATTGCAACATTGGAAGAATTAATTAACGAATATAAATTAACACCCTATCACTGGGGGAAAAAACAAGGTCTGCTGCGCCATGTTATGATTCGCCGGGGATTTCACACCGGGCAGTGTATGGTTGTGCTTATCACCTCCCCAGAAAAATGGCCCACGGCGAAATCATTTTCCCAGGCCTTAATTGCCCGACACCCAAAAATCACCTCCGTAATTCGCAACATCAACAACAACCCCGGTCGCGTTGTGTTAGGGCGGGAAAACCAAGTTTTGTCTGGCAAAGAATACATAGAAGATGAATTAGGCGGCTTGAAATTCAACATCTCTGCCAGTTCCTTTTACCAAATTAACCCTCTGCAGACCGAAGTGTTATACCGTAAAGCAATGGAGTATGCTCAACTAACCGGAAAGGAACGAGTCATTGATGCTTACTGTGGCATCGGCACCATTGCCCTTTATTTGGCCCGCTATGCCGGAGAGGTGGTTGGCATGGAAATTGTGCCCGCAGCGGTAGCGGATGCTAAAAAGAATGCCCGATTAAACGGGCTGACCAATGTAAAATTCCTTCAAGGTGCCGTGGAAAAATTATTGCCCTCTATGGCGAAGGAACTAAAACCAGATGTGGTGGTATTAGACCCACCTAGAAAGGGTTGTGAAAAGGAAATATTAACCGCTATTTCCCAGGCAAAGGTACCCAAAGTCGTCTACGTTTCCTGCGACCCAGCCACCCTAGCCCGGGATTTAGGCGTGCTGGATAAGCTAGGATATCAAACTCTGCAGGTACAACCAGTGGACATGTTTCCCTGGACGGGGCATGTGGAGTGCGTGGTAAGGATAGAAAGAAGGTAGCTGGTAGAAGTGCATTTTTTAGTCATAATATAGAGTGTATCTTATATTCCCTCTGACTGATGTTTGAGGGAACTTTTTGTTAGAGGGGTTGCACCTTTACTCAGAAATATACAATTAGGTGCAAAGAACCATGATTTTGCTTATCTGTAAATTAAAATTAGTATTAAATTTAAGATCATAAAAATTTCAATGTTCAATCGTCAATGATCTGTACCATACTCTTCGGTAAAAATAGTGAATTGTTTCCAGATTAAAAATAAACTAAAATATATTTAGTAAAATTTATGGGAGGGAAATAACAATGTCCATTTCTTATCAGAAGTTAAATATTGGTTTGGATATGGGTACAGAGTACTTAATTAACGAGAACGCTTACTTTCTAGGCGGTATACTTGCGGCAAATGAACATGTAAGTTTTGGAGATAAAGAATACTGGTTGGCACCGGTTCGCCATAACAAAAGTTATATAACAAACGAGGAATTAGAGCAACATTTTTACTATGTTAAGAAGATGTCTGCTAAGATATCCCATGAAACATTGATGGCTAACACTCTCGAGAGAAATGGAATTGAAGTTAAAAAATTTAAAAAAGGGATGCGAGGATTTGCGACGTTTTTTGAAGAAAAAAAGGCTACAACTATTGAAGAAATTGCGAAGCAAATGAAACTAATAGTATTAGGTTCTACTTACGATGTAAAGCGTAGTTTTATTGTAGGGTTGTTTGATGGCAGAGGTGCGATTGATGTGAACAAGAAAAATCGCACTATCAGATATATTTCTTTGGATTGTGATAATATAGTGGTAGCTTCTGAGCTTATGGAGATATTAGAAGATTTTGGTTTCGCAGTCAATTATAATGAATCAAGAGAAAGACTTGAAGGTGGTAGAAGAAGAGAAAACCAATTAAGGGTGCCTGATGCTGCCCTGTTTATGGAAAAGGTGGGGTTAATTTCTCGAAAAAAATTTGATGTAGTAAAGCAATGTTTTAATCTGACAAATGATTACGTGGTACGTGATGACGGAGAGGTTTTGGAAGGCTTGAAGTCAATACAGAGGAAATAGAATAAAGGGGTAAGAAAATATGGGTAGTAATGTTATTTATTATGGACCCCCGGGAACTGGTAAAACATATCAGATGCAGAAATTGATCTCTGATTATACTGACTATAAGGTAGAGAATAAAGGTATAGAAGATGCGTACTTTAAAACTTCAAAAGACTGGATATTACTGGTTCTTATTATATTGCAAAATAATAATCCTATGACCCCAAAGGAAATTCTGGATAAAATCAGATCATTAAAATTTGGGTCTAGTTATACTAATGTCCCAACAGACATATTAGAGCTACACTCTGTTCATGATTCAATTTTAGGTACGCGACGTGCTGCTCCTCGAATATTTATTGAAAATAAAGGTAAAGGAGTTTGGTATGTCGATAGAGTTAAACTCTTAGAATATGATAAGGATTTCATCACCAATCACCTTACTCCAGATAGTATTGAAAAGCGATATGATTTTGTCACTTTTCATCAATCATTTGTGTATGAAGATTTTATTGAAGGAATAAGACCTTACTTTGATAAGAGTACCGCTACTCTAGGTTATGAAGTTCAGGATGGTGTCTTCAAAAGAATTTGTAAAAAGGCGATGGATAATCCTCATAAAAGATATGCACTATTTATTGATGAAATTAACCGTGGAAATATTTCTGAGATATTCGGTGAATTGATTACACTCATAGAGCAAGACAAGAGACTAGGACAATGCTGCGAATTAGCCACAGTTTTACCATATTCAAAAACTAAATTTGGAGTACCAAGTAATTTAGACATAATTGGGAGTATGAATTCTGCGGACAAATCCATAGCCATGCTAGATATAGCTTTGAGAAGAAGATTTGAATTTATAAATATTACATGTGACTACAGTAAATTAGAGGAAGCACTTAAGTTAGAGGGGATTAATGCCAAGGATATTGATGGAGTAGATCTTATCAAAATGTTAAGGGTCATTAACTATAGAATAGAGCTTATGATAGATGCAAACTATGTCATCGGACATGCATACTTCATAAGGATTAAAACAGTTGAGGATATAATAAATGTAATTAAATTAAAAGTAATTCCTTTACTGGAAGAATACTTTTTCAATGAACACGAGAAGATCCAGATTGTATTTTCGGATTTGGATGACATCGGTGCTTTAAAAACTAATGCTATTTATACTCACGAAGAATTAGAAGTAGAAAACCTTCTTGAGTATACAGGGGAATATTCTTTCGAAAGCAAGAAGAAGTATACAATTAATCCCAAAATTAATAAAGATTCATTGATTAAAATTTATTCTGGGGTTAAATTATGAAAATTACGGTACATGAAAACGAAAAAATTCTAATTGCCTCGAGCAGAAGTGATGTAAACAAAAAAATAACGAGAAAAGATGCTGAGACGTTAAGAAGTATTGAGAGTAAGTATAATGGTATATTTAAATGGGGCTATAATTATTTGAAACCACAACAATGGGTTGGGATTATCAGTACTGATAATTTAGATATAGAAATTCTACCTAAAATTTCAAATAATTATAGTGAGAAAGAGATTCGTAAGACTCTTCTCTTTATGTTTCAAAAAGCACAAGACATACCAGTGAAAAACAATATTAATTCAAATGTTAAATTGGATAAGTATGGCTTAGTTGAATTATTTATTTCGAATTTTCTATTAAATCTCGAGGAATATATAAAGGAAGGGTTGCTTTCCTCTTATTCAAAAAAAGAAGAAAACCTACATGCCGTAAAGGGAGCACTTGCTTTTACAGAACATATAAACAGAAATTCAATTAGCGCGACTAGATTTTATTGTTCTTTTTCAAAATTAGTAACCGATAATAAGATAAATCGAATAATAAAATATACTTTATTAAAGATTACTGAAATTAGTATGAATGTGCACAGCGTTGGTAAGGCAAAAAGTTTCTTGAGGAATTTTGCTGAAGTTCAATTGGATTACGATGCGCCATTATATATTAATCAAATTGTTTTTGATAGACTAAATTTCCGGGTTAAACCCATTATTGAGTATTGTCAATTATTCTTAGAAGGATATTCAATTCAATTGACTGCTGGGGTATGTAATGTTAAGGCCATGCTTTTTGATATGAATAAATTATTCGAACAATTTATTTTTAACACATTTAAAAAAATATACCCGGGTAAGGTTAGATATCAGCATAATCAGAGCTATTTATTAGAAAATATCTCATCAAATAAAAAACGAATAAAACTAAGACCAGATATATTGCTAAATCTAGATATTGATAATAGAATGGTTGTTGATACTAAGTGGAAGATCATAGACAAATTTGCAAAGGAAAGCGACGTATACCAGATGAATGCTTACGTAACGGCAATTCCACTAGTTAACGAGGTAATTCTAGTTTATCCTTTTGTACCAAGTATTAATTCCATAATAGGCAATTATAAATTTCTTAATCAAATCGGTAAAGATAAGATGCTTAAAATTAGAGCGGTTAAAATGGAGTTGGTCAGGAATGAGAAATTATTTAGAGAGCATTTAAAAAGGTTGGTAGAAACTTAGGGGGAAAAATGGAGATGGCCAATTCAAAAATGCTGTTGTTTAAGGCAGACTGCTTAGAAGTTCTTGATAATATTCCGGAAAACAGTGTTGATCTTATAATAACTGATCCACCTTATAACTTAGCAAATTTTATGCGGGATAGGGATACTAATCTTAAACAGCTTAGAAAAAATTTTTTTGGAGCTGCTGGTTGGGATGATCTAGATTATGAACAATGGCAAACAAATATGGATGTCTTTTTTCATAAGGTTCATAAGGTTCTAAGAAAAGGAGGGTCAATGATTATGTTCATGGCCCTTATTAAAGTTGAATCAATAATCAAATTGGCAGAAAAACATAAGCTGTATTATAAAACTACTGGAATTTGGCATAAATTTAATCCAATGCCAAGAAATATGAATTTACACTTTATAAACTCAGTTGAAGGGTGGATTTATTTTACAAATGTTACCAAAACAGGGATCTTCAATAATCAAGGGAAGGCTATTCATGATTTTATTGAAAGTTCTTTAACACCGGGTTCCGAAAAAAAATATGGTGGGCATCCTACTCAAAAGCCTGAGAAAGTTTTGCAACACTTTGTTGAATTATTATCAAATGAAGGTGACACAATAATGGACCCCTTTATGGGAAGCGGGACAACTGGCGTTGTTGCAAAGAGGTTGGATAGAAGTTTTATCGGAGTAGAATTAGATGATAAATATTTTGATATTGCACTAAAACGAATTGGAGACGAGAAATCAGCTCAACAATATAAGTTTGAAATAATTAAGTGCAATTAATAGCGGAGGCAAGTTGGAATGTTGAGCGTAGTTGATTTATTTGCTGGAGTGGGTGGGCTTTCATATGGTTTTCAACAAGCGGGTTGCGATATCATTGTAGCTAATGAGATTGACCCGGATATTGCTTATGCTTACTCCCAAAACCATATAAATACAAAAATGATTAATGATGATATTATACAACTTGATGTAGGATCTATATTTAATAAATATAAAGATAAAATTGATATTGTAATTGGAGGGCCACCTTGCCAGGGTTTTTCTCAAAAAGGTTCTAGAAAAACTATTAATGATGAAAGAAACTACCTTTTCAGATACTTTTTTAAGGTTGTAGAATATTTAAAACCCATGTATTTTTTAATGGAGAATGTGCCTAATTTAATTACAACTGAAAATGGCTATTTTATTAAAGAAATTGAAAATATTTTTAACGAAATAGGATACCAAATAACCTATACAATATTAAATGCTGTGGATTTTGGGTTACCACAATATCGAAGAAGGGCATTCATCCTTGGTAAGTATAATAATACTCCACCAGATTTACCAATTGGTGATGAAGTTAGAACTACAGCTTATGATGCCTTAAGTGATCTGGAGTTTCTTAACTCTGGTGAAGGAGAGGAGGTACAGGAATATCGCAATCCACCATTAACAAATTATCAGAAAATAATGAGGAAGAATTCAGCAAAATTGTACAATCACGTTGCTACAAATCATTCAAAAGAAACGATTAAAAAATTAAAACTAATTCCTGTAGGCATGGGAAAAGAAGTATTACCACCCGAGCTACTAACAAAATCTATTTACAGTGGGACTTGGTCTAGAATTATTATTGATGAGCCAACAGTAACAATTACCACTAGGTTTGATACACCGTCATCTGGAAGATTTACTCATTATCATTTGGATAGATGTATTACAGTAAGAGAGGCAGCAAGATTACAATCTTTTCCAGATGATTTTATATTTTGGGGGCCAAAGTCATCTCAAATGAAACAAGTTGGTAATGCAGTACCTCCTTTGTTAGGGAAAGCTATTGCTGAGGTAATTATAAATGATTTTTTAAAGAAAATGACCAGCGATGATAAGTTTGACGTTAAATAGGTTTGCACTGTTCTTTTTAAATTAAAATTGAATGGACTCTTTTTACGTATACAATGATGTTAGAAATTAGCGAATACGCTTATATTTTAAAGAGCTGTGAAAAATTAAGTTAATGAAGTAAAATTTGGAAAACTCCTAGAAAGAAAAGAACAGTGTATAATCTTATGTGAACTGGCTATTGAATCTGATATTGACCCTGCATACATAAGCAAAATTGAAAAAGGAATACGTTATCCGCCAGATGAAGATAAGCTGTTGGAACTAGTAGTAGCTTAATAATAGTGTAATTTTTTTAGCCTGAAAGTGGTTCATAGAGATGAACCAATATACAAAATTGATTGTTGTGATATCCAAGATGGAATAGAGATTATTCTAGGAATAAAGTATAAGGTAAAGACTTGTTTGGTGGGGATTCTTCAAATAATATAAAAAAAGCTAATTTCCATCCAATAAACATCCATAGGATATACTTTCTAAAAGAACTGATTAAACAATTCAAAAAACAACTCTACTATTGTAAAATATAACTGGGGAATATTTCCTCAGTTTTTGTTTTTGTGGATTATACTATCGGTATAAGCCTTTGGAATAAAATAAAGACTATCAACTTATGATGTGAAACATGGGAGATTAAAGGAGTGGGTAAGATGCCAGGTAATGTAAGATGGAAAAAAGTTGAAGGTATGAAAATAGTTTGGGAGATAATAAAAAATGAGGTCATTGAAAAAACGGCAAAAGGTACTTCTGAACGAAAACAATTAATTGATAAGATTGCAATTCTTCTTTTGAATGACCCTGACTTTAAATCAAGAGCCCTTACTAACAATCCTATTGATACAATGAGCCAACATATACGAATGTGGATTAATTACTTAGAAAATAAGGAAGGCTCTAACCCCACACTTACTTATGAGGATGAGAGTTAAATTTTTGAAGACTACTTGAACTGAAGGCCAACCTTTCAGTTCTTTTGATATATGGGGGTCAACACATATGAAGGCCAAACAGATTAAAATGTGTAGCTTCGGAAGGTCAAGTATTTCAGAAGGGACAATATCCTCTGAAAACCTAGAAGAAAATGAAATAATGCTAACAGATAGCTTTCTCACGATTGCTCTTGAATGTTATAAAAACGAAGAAATACAAAATGGTCAACTAATAGATGAAATGATAAAAGTAATGTTACCCGGCTCCGAAAAAGAAGCCAAAGAAGAATGGGAAAATGGCTTAACCTTTAATAACAATAAGTACTTCGCTTGGTTTGCAACTACCGGAGGAATGAAAGCCGAGAGGAATTATGGCAAGTGCGAAACTATATTCATCCGAGAGGACTATAATAAATTCTCAGAAGAGTTTGAGGATTTAATAAGCCTGGGTAAATTTAAGGAGATAGAAGATAGTAAGGCCGAAATATGCATAAACAAGGATGTGTTAAGCAGACTTTCCCTTGGGACAAGCAATTGTTATATGGCAGGGGATATGCCGGACATTATTGTTTTACCTCAGCCCCAATTTCACATAATCAAAGATTACAAAACGGTGGAGAAGTTTACTGAGCAGGTAAAAGACAAAGAAGGCAACATGGTAGACCAAGTAAATTATAACTTGGTGGATTATCATTTCGACCAGGATATAGATGTTTTTGACGGAGGAGCCATTGCCACTCCCAAAGTTTTCAATCAGATTAGAAAAGAATTGAAACTGGACTATCCCGTTGAATTTGCAATCATTAGGGGCTATGGAATTGGCATAAAAGGCATGATTACCAAGTTTGATATTATCCATTTTTTAAATGTTTTCTGTAAAGGAGACACCGAATATTGCAAAAAGGTAGACGGCACATACTATCTGCTTGATATGTGGCAAGAGTGGCAACCAGTTACCGATAAAACAATACTTCTAAATGAGAGTATGGTTAAACTTGCCAAATATTATGACGACCAAAAAGGTGAGAGTTTCAGCACTTACAAAGAACGAATTGCTAATGTAGACCCTAAGTATAAAGATATCATCGGAAAACTGTATGTGACCAAGGTTAATAAAAAAGATGAGGATATTACCGATTATAGGAGATTAAATTACCAGTTGATAACTGCTCTTGCTTTAAGCAAAAAGGATTACTTTGAATTATTAAAAGAAGATGTTAGGGCTTACCGGAAAATACTGAAACCTTTTGAAAAGAACAGTGAAAAAGATGAATGGCTTATCAATATTGATACCATAAGGCTATTCTTTAAAAATATAGTTACTCATGATGACGAAGAAAGTGAAGAGTTTCAAGACGAATTAAAAAGTATCACCAGTAATGTGGTTAATAAAAGCGAGGAACTACTGAGCGTTTCTGAGGATTTTATCCATCTAAAATATGTTAAAAACAACTTAGCAAGGCTTATTGAAAAGAAATGCCGGGAACTTGCCTGTGGTAAAGTTACTGCAAAAGCCAAATATCAGTACATTGCAGTAGATCCGATTTCATATATGAATTTTGCTATGAAAAGAGAACAAGGTGAGAATGGGCTAAAAGCAGGAGAATTTTATAGTGCCGATTGCAATAATGGAGAAATTAGAACAATTGCCAGAAATCCACTATGTGCCTATAGTGAAGTACATAATGTCAATTTTGTAAGAAGTCCATTTCTGGATAATTACTTGAGTCCATGCCGTGAACTAATTTACTTTAATCAAAAAAGTGATATTTACCAATTAATGTCATCAGCAGATTCCGATGGAGATGCTTGTACTGTAGTTGACTCCGATATTATTAGGAATGCAGTAGTAACCCCTAAGGATGGTAAATATTTTATCAATAAAGACGATGGGCATAAAGAATTAATGCAATATACTCCAGAAAACAGATTTTTAGCAACCTATAGGGCTTCAGGAAACTTAATTGGCAGCATTGCATTAAAAAGTGCCAGCATAAACTCAAACAGCCAGGAAACGCTGGATTACTATGATACCGTCAACAAAAAATTTGTTATGTATTCTGAGATTGACGAAGTTGAAGATAAAGAAGCCTATGTTAAAGAAAAAAAAGAAAGCGGAGAATGGCTTACAGTCTATGAATCTAGTGATCAGCACAAGGAATATATCAGACAGCGATTTTTTGATAATGAGAAGGATATATACGTTGTCCTCTATAATGCTATGGTCAGCATTGATGCTCCCAAAACATTGTACTTTCCGAGCAAGGCCGATATGGAGATTATTAATAAGAAATATGGGAGGAAGGCTTGGTTCCTTCAATATAAAGAAAACAGAAATAATGTTGTGCGTGGGCAGTACACCTATACCTTTGGGCTTTTAGATAGCACTTCAAAAAAGTTAAAGGAAAAATTGTTGGATGTAATACATAAAACATATAAAAAGTTTGACAATAAAGCAGACCTTATTCAGAAGAAATTAATTAATGCTGATTATAAGGAAGAGGAATATACTGCTTGTTTTGAAGAGATAGAAGCATTATATAAAAATTACACTGATGAAAGACAGGCCATTAATAAAGAGTGTAGTAGAAGATGCAACAGGGAAAACAAGGACAGGGAGGACATGATTAATTCTTCTAACTGGAGCGATTGGGAAGAGGTTTTGCATAATGAAGCTATAGCATCCTTCAGGGCTGAGAAAATAAAAAAATATAAGGAAGTAGATACCAAATACAATCCACAAGCCGAGCAAATTCAAAATAAATATGATATAGCCACTATTGCCAACGCCATTGGCAATTTGAAGAATTGCACAGAGGATTTCATAATTAATCTTTTCTTCTCGGTGTTTTATTATCTTAACGAGAAGCTTTCACCTATAAGATATGTTTATAAAAAAGACCCAGAAGGAGATATTACTTACCTTCATGAAAAATACAAAAAGATTCCGGCTGATGCCATTGATAATAGGGATATAGTTAAAAACTTAAACCTTGAGGAGAAAAAACGCCTGAAGATTATAGATGTAAAGACTGATGTAAGAGCCAAAATTCTTGATAATGGAGTTGTCAATTTAATAAAAACCGAATTGAAGGAAAATGGCCAGGTAACTTTTGATGTTAAGGCAATTGATAATAAGCCTATTTTATTAAAAGATGGCAAAGAAATGCTGGAAGTATTTGATAAGTTCTATCAGATTAATGAATATAGCCTATTGAAATGTAGCAGTATTAAATTTGAAATATTAGTAAAAGTTGATAAGAAAAGTTTAGGATTAACTGCGACAGAAATAACTGTTTAATATTATTAACGTGGGCAAGCTTCTACTAGGTTCAAACATCGGCTACGGGCTAAAGCCCTTGCCTCGTTTTCACCAAGTAGAAGTCGTCCCGACCCACTTTTGTGGAATAATGTAAAAATTATTACTACAATTGATGGAGGTCAAAATTATTTATGGGAAATGAAACAATAGTAATTACGCAGGGAAGAATGGCTGGTTGGTTAATGTTTAACCGCTTTCATTGTCTAAATGTTAAGCCTGACCTAAAGGATTCTAGTAGGAAAATATTTATCTTTAAGGATTCTCCCAGACTGCGAGAAGTAATGGGTAAGTACAATTATTATAAAGACCATATAGGCATGTAGTAGAATGGGGCGCAAGACATATGGAGAGCATGAATATTAAGGAATTGGTTATCCCAATACCTGGCTATACAACTCATGTAAAAAATATCATAAATAACTTTAAGAACAGAATAGGAAAAGATATTACTAGAAGGCATGAAGAAAACTTAAAAAAACTTGCAAGCCTTTTATTAAATGATGTAAATGTTGACAAGCCAATTGTTGTCAATCTTGATATTGGCCAGGGTAAATCAACATTATTGCTGGAGTTTATAAAATATATTTACGAAATTGATAAAGATTTTTCAACAGTTATTGTTAAACGAACACTTCAAGAGGGAAGAGATTTCTGTATTGATGTTGGAGTAAAAGATTATGAATTGCCAAGAGTATTGATAGAATGGAGTGTCGACCCCAAAAAAGAGTTAGAAAAAATGTATTATGGGGATATGGAAAATTATAAAGACTTTGGAATTGCTGATGAGTTTCCACAAGAAGACCTTTTTATAGCTAGATTGCTTAGAGGGTTCAACTATAAAGATTGTGTTGAATATGAAGACCCCAATGAAAAGAAGGGTTTTATTGGTAAATTACCTGACCATTATAGAGAATATTCGCCAGTTTTATGTTTGAATTGCACAAGGACATGTGGCGCAAAATTAAGCAGGTGGACAGTTGCCAATCACCCGTCAATGGTTATAACTCATCAAAGATTGTTTCTAAGCAATGATCTAGAAAATATTGATAATACTATTTCCGGAAGAAAGGTTTTAATTATTGATGAAAAAATTGAAACCAAGGATATCGGAGATGTATTACTTGATCAATGGGAAGCTATTTTGACAAAAGTCGGAAAATCTAATTTAGCTGATGAAGTGAAAGAAGAATTTAAAAGAATTGGCTCATATCTAAGTCAATTACAGTATCCAGAACGTTCTGATGGATCAATTGTTAAGATACCACCACATAATCCTCAATTTAAGTTTAATCCTACAGTTTATGGGATTTTAATAGAAGATTATGAACATATAGAGTGCTTGGCGGCAGTAGAAAAATTTATAAACTATGGAGGTACAACTAGCCGGAATTGGCGAAAAGAAGATAAAAAGCAATTTACTTATATTAGGTATATCAACCTTGAAAATTATACAAAACACTTTGAGAAAACAATTATACTAGATGCTACAAGTGCTAGAAACGGAGAGGTGCTTGATGAGGATTATAAAAAAAGTAATGTTGTTTTTTTAGATGGTCTTAATGAAACAGCTAAAGGGAAAGTTAATTTATATCATAGTCCGCAAAAGACAGCTAAAAGCTCTTTGATTCTTAGCAAAAATACTAAATCCGACAAAGAAAAGAAGCAGTATAGAGTTTATAAAGGTAATAGAGAATTTTATTTAATGAATGTTAACCTGATTGCTCAAGAAATCCAGGATATAATTATTTCAACCAATGAAAAAACATTAATTATTTGCTTTAAGTCAATTATAGACAAATATGGGAATGAATTTAACTTGGAAGAGGATATTAATTATGTTTTGAGGTTTCTTAATTTAGATTCCAAGCTCTATACTATTAGGCATTTTGGTGCGGCCACTACAGGAGTTAATGATTTTAGGAAATATAAAAACATTGTATTTGTTGGGATGTTAAATAAAGGAAAACTTTATTATACTAATAAGACATTGGCCATAGGTAGTAGTAATTCAGAGATTACTGCACTTAGTGAATATACTATAGATTGTATTCAGCAAATTGGCAGGATTTGTGTAAGAGAAGGTGAGGAAGCAAATGTTTATATGTTATTTGAGGACAAGCTTGGATTAGTTAAAGAATTAGAAAAACATTTTGCTATAAAGAAAAGAGAGTGGATACCAAAATATTTTAATGGAATTAATAATGCCACTGTCTCTAAACAAGGTACTTGCTGGTTTGCCATAATAAATGAACTAAAGAAGATGAAAGCTGGAGATGAAATTAGTCTAAAGGATTTACAGGATGCTCTAGAATCTTGCTATAAACCAGATACAGTTTATCGAGAAATACAAAACATACAAGTTATAAATTTCATAGCAACAAATTCTATCATATATAATAAGGCCAAAAAGTTATTTAAGAAAAATTTACCAAAGGTTGATAAATAATAAATGCCTATCAAGCATTGTTTTATATGTGTTTAAGGCATATGGCATGGATAAGTTGTATTATTGATTAATACACTTTTTCCGATAGATTAGCCTTCAAGGTAGAAATTATAAGGATTTATAGGTGATTCTATAATTTGAAGTTTTGGTAAATTTTTGGGATACCCCATATTCCTTATTAATTATATAGAGAATAGTAGGTAGCCCAAGATTAGATTTATTGTTAAGGAAATAAAATGATAAGATGATTTAATTTGCGTCAGGGGGTTTGGGGGACGGGCGCAGGCTTGTTAGTTTGTGAGACTTCAGGCGAACAAACTGACAAGGATGGTTATAAGTCCCCCAATAAGAAACATATTAGCTAGTATTAGAAAGGTAAAAATGTTTAATGAAATTGTACTGTCTATTTCTATGAAATGGGCAGTTTTTATTTTGAAAAATTATTAACCAAAAATGAGAGGAGTAATAAATTATGTTATATACATACGAAAGATTATCAAAGTTCATGAAGGAGTTTATGATTAGGAAAGTAACAATAAGGGATGGTTACGAAATCTATTGTAAAAATGGAGAATTGTATACTATTAATGAACATGGTGAAAAGGATTATGAAAGTGTGAAGTTGCGCTATATGCTTAATCTTATGGATTTTGGAAATTACGAATTACAAATATTAAAAAACAAGTCAGCAATAAAGAAGGATTAATGTAGTAGCTGCAGAAATGGAAATTATTAGTCTGATTCCTAAAAAACAAAATCAATTGTTATGGATGGATAGTAATGAGAAAACTATTAGCATTTTTTATTCTTTTACTAATAGATCAGATAACCAGATGTCATTATCAAGATTCTGTGTGGTATGCAATAAATCCCGGTTTTTTTGACCAAAAATTACAGATAGTATATGGAACTATACTTGCCGGAGTTATGCTTCTAATCGGTTATAAATACAACAAGCTATACGGTGAACGAGTTTGGTTTAGTAATTTCTTAATCCTTATTCTGGCCTGTGGTAGCAGTACCATTTTAGATTTAGCAATATTCGGAGGGGGCAGAGACTTTATACCCATAGGGGATTATTACATAGCCAATCTTGGTGATATATATTTTGCTCTGGCTTTTGGGTGCTTGGCTATAGAGTTGATTACAAATAAAAGGGGTAGGCTGAGGGATTTTTGGATAAGCAAGTAAGGAGAACATTTACATAAAATAACATTTGAAAATCATTTTGGCCTGTTCCCAAACCTTAGGTAAAGTCTATGATAACAACAATATACCAAAATAAATTTCAGGTGATCATTTATAGTTGTTAATATCTATATCTTAAGTATTATGTTTCTTGTGCATCCTAATCAATTATGATACAATAAAATTAAGTGAGAGGTGGGCAAGACCTCTCAAGTGTGGCTAGGGCGTTTTCTCAGGACGCTCTTTTTATTTTCCCATTTTGGTTCTTATGTATAAATACATCAATTCACCGCATAGTGTGCCGAGAGCACCAAAAATAATAATATCCATATGCCGTCCACCTCCTTTCATGGACTTGTGAGAACAAAGAATTAGAAGAAGAACCTCTCACAAATACATAACTCTTGGTGGTACAGATGCTAACCACATAGATAGTATATCATAATCTTTAGTAATTTTATATAAATATAATTATTAAGTATTCATTTTATAAGACTTGCCTCATAGGTTTTTTTGTTTCCTAAAACAATCAAATTATTGCAAAACATTTATAAAGAAGCAGAATAATAATACTTGATAGAAATTTTACCAAACTGTGTACTCTGACGGAGTAGGCAGTTTTTTTATGCCATTTTTGAAAGGAGAATTATATGGAGTTTAAAAAGTTAAATATATCAGATTTAATTCCTGCTGAATATAATCCCCGTAAAGACTTAAAGCCTGGAGATGCGGAATTTGAAAAGATAAAGAACAGTATTACTGAGTTTGGCTATGTAGAGCCGATAATTGTAAATAGTGATATGACGATCTGCGGTGGCCATCAAAGGGCTAAGGTCTTGAAGGAGTTAGGCTATACCGAGGTTGATTGTATTGTCATTGATATCGATAAGACAAAGGAAAAAGCACTAAATGTGGCTTTAAATAAAATTTCCGGTGAGTGGGACTATGAATCCTTGGCAAAATTGCTGGATGATCTAAAACAGAAGGATTACAATGTAGAATTTACTGGCTTTGATTTTTCTGAAGCAGAGAAGCTATGGGATGAATTTATGCCAAAGGATGAAAATGATAGCTCCGAGGATGATGATTTTGAACCAGAACTACCAGATGAACCTATTACTCAAAAGGGTGATATTTGGATACTTGGTAAGCACCGGCTAATGTGCGGAGATAGTACGGATAAAAAGGATATGGCTATTTTAATGGATGGCAGAAAAGCTAGTTTAATTGTAACTGATCCTCCGTATAATGTGGACTATGTTGGCAAGACCAAAGATGCCTTAAAAATTGAAAATGATAAAATGGACAATGATAGCTTTTATAATTTTCTCTTTGATGCCTATTCCAGAATGTATGAGGAAAGTCAGGATGGAGCCAGCATTTATGTCTTTCATGCTGATTCAGAAGGATTAAATTTCAGAAAGGCTATGGTAGAATCTGGATTCAAATTATCCCAATGCTGTATCTGGGCAAAACAGGCTATGGTCATGGGTAGGCAGGATTATCAGTGGCAGCATGAACCTGTGCTAGTTGGTTGGAAACCTACTGGTAGCCATTATTGGAATAGCGATAGAAAGCAAACTACTCTCTGGCAGTTTGATCGACCTTTCAGAAATGAATTTCATCCAACAATGAAGCCAGTACCCCTTATTTGCTATCCAATTAAAAATTCTAGCAAGATTGGAGAATTGGTTCTCGATAGCTTTGGCGGTAGTGGTAGCACATTAATTGCTTGTCAGGAAACAGATAGAATTTGCTGCACAATGGAACTTGATCCAAAATATTGTGATGTTATTGTGAATAGGTACATTGATAAAGTCGGCAGTGATGCCGATGTTTTTGTTTTGAGGGATGGGGAAAGGATTAGGTATTCGGATTTAAAGCAGGAGCAGTAGTTATTGGAAAGTTTGACTAATTTTAAATGATATTCTTTTAATCAGATTGAATATTAAATTTGTTCCTGTTATTATTAGGAAAAAGTTGAAGAGGTGTTCTATGGATAGTAAATTCAGTGATGTAAAGGCTAAATTTAATGAAAATGCTAATCAATATGATAACCAAAGGAAAAAATTTATACCATGTTTTGAAGATTTTTATTCAATTGCAGTATCAATTGCCAAATCCAATTCTGAAAGTCCTAATATATTAGACATTGGAGCAGGAACAGGATTATTATCTTTTTATATCTCAGAGAAATATCCGAATGCAAACTTAACATTAATTGATATCTCAGAGAAAATGCTAGAAGTAGCAAAAGAAAGGTTTAAAGATAAACCCAATATTACTTATATAATTGATGACTATACCAAACATCAATTTAATCAAAAATATGATGTGATTGTTTCTTCACTTTCAATACATCATTTAACAGAGGAAGAGAAAAAGCAGCTATATAATAATATTTATTCAATCTTAAATGAAAATGGGGTTTTTATAAATGCAGACCAAGTTCTTGGCGGAACTCCCTTTATTGAATCCTTGTACAAAAGAGATTGGAAACATAAAGTTGAGAACAGCGGTTTATCAAAAGAAGAAATCCTTTCGGGTTATGAAAGGACAAAATTAGATAAAATGTCTACATTAGAAGATCAGGTTTGCTGGCTAAAAGAAGTAGGATTTTTAGACGTAGACTGCATTTACAAATATTTCAATTTTGTAGTTCTATTTGGAAGGAAATAATCATCATTACATTATCTAATCCCTTCATTTAACTTGATTTAATGTCCACACAGAGTGATTAATGTGATGGTACATCAATTCAAGGAATGGAGGGTTTTTATTATGGAGAGAAAACAAATTATAAAATTATTAGGCGAACATTTTGGAGTAGAGGCAAAGTACATGGGCGTGCCAAGTTTTGCTTATCAGATTGAAACAGTTGAGGGGACTTATACAGTTGACCGAGAAGGAAAGATTACAAATTCTGAAGGAAATGAAGTGGAACTTGAATCGTTACTGAATTCGGGGAATGAGCAGGAAATTATAGAGCCTACAGAAACTACAACTTTTGAAGTATCAGTTCCGATGGAAGGGCATACCGGAATTACATTGAGGAATCTGGTTAATATGATTTACAGCAAACAGGCACTTATAAAGAAATCATTAGGGCTTACAGTAAATATTGTTGAAGATGATTTTTGCACAGGTATTAATGAAGCCAAAATGGAAACCTTGGAGGATTTTAAAACAGCCATAGGGGGTATTGGAGAAGATCGTTGCCCAGGGGTTAAATTTGATTTTAACAATGGCACCATTACCTTTAAATTTTTCGAAGGCGAATTGAGTGCCGAAAAGGTAACGGCTTATACCCAGTTTGTAGCATTATTGAATCAGCAAGCTAAGGCTTTAAAACATGCTTCGGCTAAAGCCAAGGATACCGACAACGATAAGTTTACCTTCAGGCTGTTTTTAATCAGGCTTGGTATGGTGGGAAATGAATATAAGATGGCTAGGAAAGTATTGCTTGAAAGGTTGGAAGGTAATTCGGCGTTTAGAAGTGGGAAGAAACCGGAGAAGGTTGTTGAAGTTGTTGCTGAACTGGAGGGATCAGGTGATACATCTCAACAAGAGAGGATCTTAGAAACCAGTTAGATAATATACATAAAGATATAGAACAAGGGGCTTCGATTGAAGCTCTTTTTGTTGTATATTTAATTAATTGGAAAAAAGCTAAAATAAATCTATTTAAGTGGATATGTCAACATAGCCTAGTAATTGCCACTAGTGCTATTAATCAATTAGGTAGACTAGAAGGTATAACGTAAAATACTAATTTTATAGTAATTAGGGGAGATGAAATAATTGAAAAACTTGCTAAATGGACTACTTAATTATGGTCATAAGGAGAAAAGGTTAAGTTTCCTAACAGATGTTTATCATAATCGTGAAGATTATAGTGAACTACAGCAAAATCTAAACAAGTCTTTAGGGTTAACTGGTGATTACAGATTACAAGCTGATCATCTACCCACCTTTGGGCATGGAGGCTCCCCTTCTGATAAAATTATCATTGTTGGTGTAAATCCCGGTTATGATGAGGAAAACAATTATTATGAAAATAGTTACAAACTTAAGTCCGTGGATAATTATATTAGCTTTTTTGAAAATTTTTATGACGTATATCCTAATTGTGGGAGAAAAAAGACATCTCCTTGGTGGACAAAAACTGCAATAATTACAGAAATGTTTTCCTCTTTGAAGACAAAGAAGATTCAATGGGAGAAGAAACATGGCCAAGTAAACAAAGATAATATTTTTAAATTACATAAAGACATGGGGAAATTATATTGTATGGATTTAATCCCTTTTCATTCTAAAAAAGATGGGATGTCAAATAAAATATTATCAAATAAAATATTAAGAAAAATTGCTTTTTCATCATTAGAGGGACATGTTGCGGTAAGGCCGGTTTGTTTAGTATTTCTTAGTATTCCAGGTTTTGAGATTGCAAAGGCTATTTCAGAGGATAATTCCTGGACTGAGAAAAGTATTACTGGATCAAAGGGTAAATATTTTCGCTACGCATTTGGAAAATACAAGAGAATACCCATTATTGCTATTAGAAATCAAATACTTGTCCAATCCCTTATCAAATACGATGAATGGCTACCAATTGTTAAAAAAGATATTGATATGTATCTACCAACATTGGGTTCGTAGCCTTTAACCAATAAAGAATTAATTACAGAGCTGATAACAAAGCTCTTTTTCATTTAGGAGGTGAGGTGATTATGGGGTCAAGAAGTAAAAATAATACTAAGTGGTTAACCAATGTTTTTCCGAGATTGTCCGAGATTCGGGATTGGTGTATGCAGGGAAAAACCAATGAAGAAATGAGCCAACTATTAGGCATAAGTCCTGATACTTGGTACACATATTTAAAGGAACATAGTGAGCTAAATGACATAGTTACTGCGGGCAAGTCTGTTATGGATCATCGTGTAGAAAATGCACTTCTTAAAACTGCCCTTGGTTATGAATATGAAGAAATCAAAACTATTATTGAAGAAGATCAAAATGGCAAGAAACGTACCCGAATTGAAAAGGTCAAAAAATATATGCCACCTAACCCTACTGCTCAAGCGTTCTGGCTAAAGAACCGTAAAAAGGAAGAGTGGGGAGATAGGAAGGAAATTGTATTTGATACCAAGGCTCAGGAAGAAGAAAGGAAAAAGGTATTCCTTGAAATGATAAAGGATGAAGTTATTGACGCTGACTATTATATACTAGATGAAGGGATTGCCACTCTACCGGAGCTTGAAGTAATAGAGGAAGTTGAAGAAGGCTTTATCGCTAAAGATGTAATTGAAGAATAATCTTATGTCGTCAGTTTTTCTATAGATAAATGCCCAATATAAGGGCTAAATCTACCAATAATCACCCTAATTTAAATCCATAATTAGTCTTATGTCTCCAGTTGACTTAAGGCACTAAAGAGGTATCATGGACACACCAAATAAAGGAAGGGTGTGTTCATGTGCTTGATTTATCGGGCTTTGAGCTATATTTAAAGAGGGAAGAACGTAGTCAGAATACAATTAGCTGCTATATTAGGGACAGCAAGGCTTTCATAGGCTGGTACAGTACCAGGACAGACTGCGGATTTGATAAACTAATAGAACTGGATGCCATTGAATATAAAAAGGATCTGCTTAATTCAAGTAAATCAATAATTACCGCTAACCGGAAGATTGCCAGCATTAATGCCCTTTGTAAATGGCTCTATGAAACTGGCATAACTCCGATTGATATAAATATCAAAGCAATCAAGAATCGTGATTGCCGGCAATATAAAGGCTTAGATGAAAGGAATCTAAGGAAACTCAGGGCTGAGATACACCGGAACCGTAATCCCCTTCATATATGTATAATAGAAGTTTTGCTTGCTACAGGTCTTCGGGTCAGTGAGTTGTGTAATATAGGGCTTAGAGATATAAAAATATCAGAACGCAAAGGATCGTTAAGGGTAATTGGCAAAGGCAATGTTAACAGAACACTTCCATTAAATATGGATGCCAGAAAAGCAATTCAGGAATATTTGGCAGTAAGACCAGCAGATGACAGTGATTTGCTATTAATAGGCCAGCGTGGGGCATTAAAAAGGAATGCAATTAACCTGATCCTAGAAAAGTATGGGAAACGAGTGGCAGTTGAAGTAACTCCCCATAAAATTAGGCATTCACTTGGTTATAAGCTAGTCAAGAAGCATATTCCGATTACTACTATTCAGCAAATCCTTGGACATGATAACATTATGACCACTAATCTATATACCGTCACAACTGAGCAGGACAAGGTAGATGCATTGGAAGCCTTGGAGTGGTAAACAAGCCACTCTTTTTTAAGGCACCTTTTCCCAAGGGGAGGGGTGCTTCTATTTGTGGAAAATGGCCTGACAGCAAATGGTGCGAAAATTTTTGTGGTAATTTTTGACCTGAAATTATATAGTAGAATAGAGGTGGTTAAATATGGAACAAATATTTCACTACAAAGGTTTTGTGAAAAGGAATGAGATTATCTTTAAGGGAGATAAAGAAATAGAAAATGGCTTTAGATACCTTCTTAAAATACCTTTGAAAAATACTGGAGATCAAAAAGTTTTAGTGATAATGAAAAACCCGAGTAAAGCAAATGAGCATATTTCTGACCTTACGATTGATCGTGTTTTAACATTTTGTAATAATGAAGGTTACTCAGAAGTAAATATAATGAATTTATATTCTTATTACTCTACAGATTCTAACAAAATTGCAGAACTTTTAAAGGACGGTCAAGAAGACATAGCTGTTGGAATTGACAACGATAATATCATGAAAAATCTGGTGCAAGAGGTAGATGATGTTATCGTTGCTTGGGGGAGTAACACATTTGGCCTGACAAGGCAATATAAAAACAGGATAAAGCAGGTTATAAATATTATCAAAGACAAGAACCTTTATTATGTAGAAAAAAATCATGGTAATGGGTGGTATCCAAGACATGCACAAGTTTGGAGCGTAAAGAGTGGGATAAAAAAATATTCTTGGAGTCTGCCAAGGTAAATTTAAATTAAAGGAGTTTTTATGCAACAATCACAACAACCAGACCACCATCGCCAAAACCTCCTGCTAATAGAATACATGAACAAATATTTCTCCCCGAACAAGATAGAAGAACTTGTAGGGGAATTTTCTTTTTCAGAGCTTCGCAGGCTACTTGGGGAGATGGATATAGAATTTTTTGCCCTATGTTACTTCCCTAAATACTTTGACCGTAAGTTTGGGAAGTTTCACAAAGAGCTATTTCAGGAACTAAAATATATGTTAGATAACAAAGGGTTGATTGAGGCTTTTGGTTTGCCCAGGGAACATGGCAAAAGCACGATCAACTCTTTTTTATTTCCGCTGTATTCAACGCTTTATAATAAATCACAGTTCACTTTAATTATTTCGGCAACGGAGCAAATTGCCTTACCATTCCTGGATATGATCAAGGATGAACTTGAAAACAATCCATTATTAATAGAAGACTTCGGAATCTATAAAGGAAACAGATGGAACAATAATGAAATTTGGATAAGGGGTAGGGGTGGACTAGATGCCTGCATAATGATTCGTGGAATAGACGGTTCACTTAGAGGAATACATTTCAAGCAACATAGGCCACAACTTGTATTATTAGATGACCTACTTAAAGATGATACTGCTAAATCTGATTCTAAACGTGAGCAGGTTAAAAATACATTTACCGATGTTGTAATTCCAATCGGAACCAGGAACACCAATATATTAATCTGTGGAACCGTTCTCCACGAAGAAGATTTGATGGCTGAATTACTGAAGGGAAAAATTCCTGGAGTAAGAAGTATTAAAAAATCAGCAGTAATAAGTTTTGCCGAGAGAGATGACCTTTGGAGTGAATGGGAAGCAAAATATAATAATCTTCAGGACTTGGATAGGATAGAAACTGCCAAGTCCTTTTTTTATGCCCATGAAGAAGAAATGCTGGAAGGCACAGAAATATTGTGGTCAGAGTATCTGGATTACTATTATTTAATGTGCAAGAAACAGGCTATGGGAGATAAATCATTCTATAAAGAAATGCAGAATGATCCACGCAGCACCGATGATTATATTTTTCAGGATATTCAATATTGGGACAGGCTTCCTGACTTTGAGGATATGGAAATTGTCCTCTATATTGATCCGGCAATAAAAGCAGGAAAGAGAAATGATTATTCTGCTATAACAGTTTTAGGAAAGCACTTAAAGACAAAGCAGAAGTATGTAATTGATGGCAGTATCTTTAAATTGCTACCGGATGATTTATTTCAAGTTGCCATTGAAAAATTACAGCAATATCCCATTGGCAAAATTGGCTTTGAAACTACTCAAGCCCAAAGTTACATGAAGCAAAAATTTGAAGAGTCGCTCTGGGCAAATAAAATTTATACCCCTGTTGACGAGGTAATAAGTAAAGGTCAGAAACACGAAAGAATTATTTCCCTTGAGCCAGAGATAAAGAAGGGACACATCCTATTCAATTCTTCCAATATTAGGTATAATAATCAGGTAAAGGATTACAACAAGTCAGCTAAGTTTGATGATGCCCCGGATAGTTTGTATGGGGCTGTGCAACTGGTTGAAGGGGTTAAGAGTCTGAAGTTTTATGATAGGAGTTTGTTGTTTTAAATTATTAAGTGTTAATCCAAAGCTACATATTGGATGTGAAGTGTATGAGGATATTAAAAGGATCAACAGAAATTCAAGAAGCCTTAAGCGTAGTGGTACAACCAACAAAAGTAGCGGTAGCTTATATTGGTAAGGATTACCACTCTTTTATCCAACCAGAAACTTTAAAATCAATAGTGGTTTCCCCTACCTTTGGAAGTAATCCAGAGGCTATTGGAAATTTGGTAGAAAAGATTGGTTGGAATAAGATTTTCTTTTTGGATAGATTGCACTCAAAAGTTTATATAGGAAAAAAAGCTGCTATTATTGCCAGCTCTAATTTGTCTAAAAATGGTCTTGGAAACTTAGAAGATTCCCCGCTTTTAGAAACCGGAGTATTAATTGACGATAAATTGCTTTTAAAAGATGTTAATGGTCATTACGAGGATATTTTAAATTATGCTAAAGAATCATATCCTTCAGATGAATTAAAGATGAATCAGCTTCAGAAGTTGCACTCTTTCCAAAGAAAAGCTATAGTAAATGATTTTGTAGATTCTAATGTGGAGAAGAAAGTACACCATTTTAATGGATATAGTATTCATGAACATGGTAAATTCCATATTCTGGGCTATACAGTAACTAGTAATGATGCTATAAATATGGAAAAAGTCAACAAAAAGCTATCAAATGAGATAGATAATGTGATTGAACTAGATGATATAGATTGGGTACTTGTTAAAAATGAGGATATCATAAAAGAAAATGATTGGTTACTAATATGGAAAAAAAGAAAAGATAACAACTATAATAAAACTTCGAAACCTAGTTGGTTCTATGTTCATAAAATAGTAAAGGGAGGTTCAAATTTAAACGATCTTCCTAATGCTATAATAAGAGTACTAAATAAAAAGACTCCAAGCCACCCTTTTGAAATAGACGATAATTTTTGTAAGGCTTTTTGTAATACAATTGATAGAGAAGAGTTTTCAGATATGAGGGAGAGTGTCTACCTACAAGAAATAGGGCAACTATTTGAGCAGTTCACTGTAGAACTCAAAAAAGAATACAAGAATGGATAAATAAAAGACAAGCTAAATAGAGCAAAAATAAAATTTTTGCCTGTACCTATTAAGGTATGGGTTATTTTTATGCCAATTGAAAGGATGGTTAATGTGGAAATAAATGAAAATCTCATACAAGAATGCCTTAATGAGCTAGATAAAAACTCTCTGGCAAAAAAACAATATAAAGACTACTATGAAGGAAAACATTCAATTCTCAAAAATTATCAAATGCAGGATAGTCGGAGTAATATGAAGCTAGTATTTAACTATCCCAGGAAGTTTGTGGACAATGAAACAGGCTATATGCTTGGTAAACCAGTTAACTACGTTTCCAAAACAGATGATGCGGAAATCATAGATAAGATTGACAGGAACATGAACCACTGGGATAAAGAGCATAATATCAATTTGCGGAAGCAATCAGAAATTTATGGAGAAACCTATGAATTAAACTATATCAATTCTGACGGAGAATTTTCGGCAACTATCCTAACACCTTTGAATGCATTTGTTCTGGAAGATGGAACAGCCGAAAGGAATGTGGTACTGGCCTTACACCAGTTTACTAAAAAGTTTGATGATAGAAAGTACCTTGATGTTTATACTGATACAGAAATCCTTCATTATGAATTAGGAACTGGAAAATCCAAACTTAATTTTATAGGTAGGCATTATCACATCTTTGGCAGAGTACCTATCATTACTTGTCTTGCCAATACAGAAAGGAAAAGTGGATTTCAGGATGTAATATCCTTGTTTGATGCCTATAATGCTTTGAACTCAGATCTAGTGAATGAAATTGCTGATCACCGGAATGCCTATCTAGTCATAGAAAATGCCAAACTTGAAGAACAGGATTTAGCCAACATGAAGAGTATGGGTATTATCCAAGTACCCAATCAGGCCAAGGTATATTGGCTTACCAAGGAAATTAATGATTCCTTTGTAAAGAATGAGTTAGATAATATTGAAAGAAAAATATATGACCTTATGGATGAAGTGAATTTTAATGAGACTTGGTCATCCAATACCTCATCATTGGCATTAAGAAATAAGCTTTTGAACCTTGAAAATAGGGTAGCTATGAGGGAAGCATTAATGGAAAAGGTAATCAAACAAAGGCTGAAAAACCTCTTTATTTTTTTGTCCAAAAGAGAAGGCAAATCTTATGATTACCGAGATATTGCAGTTAAGTTTACCAGGAATTTGCCTACGGATTTAGTAGGCTTGGCAGATGTGATTGTTAAGCTGAAGGAAGTATGTTCTCAGGAAACATTACTGGCCTTATTGCCATTTGTGGAGAACCCAAAATTAGAGGTACAGAAGTTCAAGTCTGGAATTAATGATATTTCGGAAACAAATAACTCAAAAAATCTGGGCGAAATAGTGGTCTAAATTTGGTTAGGTCACATTATACCACCCATTGAATTTGAACGGCTTATATGGCAAATTTAAAGATTTATAGAAATGCCTCTTTCCCTTGTAAATTAAGGGCTAAGGGGCATTTTTTTATGCAATTAATTTGCCCGTTTTTATAGGGGATTGGAGGTGGAATTTGTGTGGCAAGAATTAATGATTCTATAAAACAGAATATGGGTTTTTGGCTAACCGATGCCGGAGAAATTCAATATCATCCAAAATGTGCCAGATGTAAGCATCAATGCAAGCAGTCTTTCAGATGTACTAAAGTCATCTGCCCAAAGTATGAACGAAGATAATCCTGTCCTGAGTAAGACATTAAACTGCTCAAATTTAATTTATAGCGTTTCTGGTTCATAGAGTCAGAAGGGCAAATGAAAGGAGAAGTCTATTATGACATTAGAAGAATTGAAAAAGTATATTGAGGAAAACAAAGGAAATGGTGAGGTACAGGCATATCTTCAGGGTTTATTAAGCGTTGAAGGTGTGCAAAAGTATTTAACCGAAAATGAGGATGGCAAACGTTGGATGGACAGTGAAAAGGATAAGCACTTAGATAAGGGCTTAAAAACATGGCAAGACAACCATCTGCAAAAAGAAATTGATAAGAAAATCAAGGAGCTATATCCCGAAGAAACTGATGAGAAAAAACAGCTTAGAGAACTGAATGCCAAAATTGAAAAGATGGAGCTAGAAAAACAACGCGAGATATTGAAAAATAAGGCTTTAACCATAGCTTCTGAAAAGAAACTTCCTATTAATAAGCTGGTTGACCTATTTATTGCTGGAGATGAAGAAACAACCTTATCTAATATCAGCAAATTTGAAGAAGTATTCGGTTCTTCTGTACAGGCTGCTGTAGAAGAAAGGCTTAAGGGGGATGGCTATACTCCACCCAATAACGGCGGTAGTTCACAACCTAAAGATTTAAATGGTGCTTTAAAAGATTACTATGCAAACCAAAATAAATAAATTTGAGAGGAGAATGATATTATGTCAGTAACATTAGAACAAGCCAAATTAAATACACAGGATGCAATTCAAGCAGGGGTGATTGATGAATTCAGAAAGAGTTCATACATATTGGATAATATTATATTTGATGATGCGGTAACTCCAGGAACTAACGGTGTCACCCTTACATATGGATATACCCGGCTTATTACTCAGCCAACAGCGGCATTCAGAGCAATTAATAGTGAATATACTGCTCAAGAAGTTACCAAGGACAGATACACTGTAGAATTAAAACCCTTTGGTGGTTCCTTCCAGATTGACAGAGTAATTGCCAGCACAGGTGGATTGATTGATGAAGTAAATCTTCAAGTACAGCAAAAGGTTAAAGCAGCCAGGGCATTATTCCATGACACAATTATTAACGGAGATTCTGCTGTTGACGCTAATTCCTTTGATGGATTAAATAAAGCAATAACAGGTTCTAGTACAGAGTTTAATGCTAATGCATTGATTGATTTGTCAACTTCGGCAGCAGTAGATACAAATTATAAAGAGTTCCTAGATTTATTGGATGAGTTTCTTTCTAACCTTGATGGAAAGCCAACTTTCCTTGGTGGGAACTCCAAACTAATCACTAAAATTAAAGCGGTAGCTAGAAGGGCAGGATATTTAACTCAAAGTGAAGATGCTTTTGGTAGAAAGGTAGACAATTATGATGGTATTGTTCTTGTTGACCTTGGAGCAAAAGTAGCAAGTAACGATCCGGTAATTTCTATTGTAAATACCAGAAAGCCAAATGGCACAGATATAGTAACAGGTCTTACTGACCTTTATGCAGCGAGACTTTCATTAGATGGTTTTCATGGTGTATCCCTTGCCAATCAAGATTTAGTTAAAATATGGCTTCCTGATTTCACTACAGCCGGAGCTGTGAAGAACGGTGAAGTGGAAATGGTTGCTGCTGTGGCACTTAAAGCAACTAAGAGTGCCGGAGTATTTAGAAATATTAAAGTAGCTTAATGGAGGAAAAAATATGGCAAAGATATACTGCAATAATAAGCAATACAATGGTATATCTGCCAGTGTAAACTTTGTTAATGGGGTAGGGGTCACTGATGATCCCTACCTCGTTTTATGGTTTGCAGAACATGGCTATACCGTTGATGAAGAAAAAAGGGAACTAGTGATTTATGATGATATGGGTTATAAGGAGCTTACTGACCTGGCTAAGGAAAGGGGGTTTAATGGTATCGGAATGAAAAAGGAAGGGTTAATCAAAGCATTAATAGCATGGGATAAGGAAAATGAAGATCAACCAGAAATTGAAGAAGAGTAGGTGATATTTTTGACCATCTTAGAAATTGTAAAAATGCTACTTGGTATAGATGCCAGTGACATATCAAAAGACAATATTCTTACCCACTTTATTAAGAAAGCGAGGGACATAGCTCTTGGTTACTGTAATATTGCGGAACTGCCTGAATCATATAATGATGTACTGGCTGATTTTACCATATACCTATATAAAAACAGAGATATTGAGGGTCTTGCCAGTAAAACCGAAGGAGAAAGAAGTGTAAAACTCAGCCAAGGAATACCGGATTCTATTAGACTGGCCTTACCCCTTCCTAAAATTAAGGTAGGGTGCAGTGATGTTTAGAGATACTGAAGTCAAAGTCTATTCGGATAATAATTTTTCTTCCTATTTAAATATAACCTATGCAGATGTCCAACCTTACTCAAAAAGCATTACCTTTGAGGATGGCTTCCAGATTGATATTACTAAGAGAATGTTTTGTGAAAGGGATGCATCAGTAACCCAGGAGAGCTACTTGGAAATTGATAGTAAAAAGTTTAAGGTTATGGAAATTAAAGAATGGGATGATTACTTGGAAGTTTACCTGTATGAGTTGGTTAGGCAGGTGTAGCCATGAAGGACATAGAGGTAATGATTGACTTTTTCCTTTTTGAGAAGGGGGAAGATATAAAAATAAATGGAATTGAGCAACGTGCTTTAATCATAGATGCCCAGGATAAATTAACCTTTTACGACGATAAAATTATCCGGTGTAAATACCAAATCCGAACTGGGGATATTGTTGAATATAACGATTTAAAATATTTAGTCATCAGCCAGATTGATAAGGAAGAAAACTCTTTCAGAGCTAGGCTAAGAAAATGTAGCTATAGGATAGCTTTTAACTGGTCAGGTAATATCAAATGGTTTGATTGCATTATGGAGAGTAAGGTATTTGACATTTCCACGGGTACATACATATCAATAGCTGGAGGAAACATTTTCATAACCGTTCAGCACAATTCTGACACAAGAAATATTGCTTTGAACCAAAGGTTCTATGCAACAAACCAACCATTTAAAATTACTGGTATAGATAAATCCCAAGAAGGTCTTATAAAATTTAATTGTTCCCTCGATTCAATTGATACTGCCGATGATGTTGAAAACAATATTGTAGACCGCTGGAGATATGAAATAGGTCATATCTATACATTGACCATTAATAATGGTGATACAGCCAATGTCCTTTTAAATGATATTATACAATTAAATTTATCAGTAACAGATAATGGAACTACGGTTTCGAATCCTATAGTTACTTTTACCAGCAGCGATTCAAATATTGTAAGCGTTGATAATATGGGTAAAGTTATGGGGATTGCCCCTGGACAAGCAATAATAACTGCCAAGCTTACATATCATGATACGGTTTCAGAGTCAATTACGATAACCACTATGGAAACCCTTACTCACAGTTATACTGTTCAGATAACTGGAAGTACCACGATAAAACTTGGTATGAGCCAATCCTATGTTGCCCATATTTATGATAATGGTACGGAAGTCTTTGATAAATCTGTAGTATGGAGCGTAAGGAATCAAGACGGGAGTACCTCCCCGGCCTATGCCACGATTACTGCAAGTACAGGAAATGGTGTAACAATTAAAGCCGTTAGTAGCAGTACATATTTAAATAGATATATTGTTCTAAGGGCAACGCTTTCGGATGATGAGACTGTATTTAAGGAATTTTCGGTACAATTAAAGAGCTTGTTTTAATTCATTAAATTTTTGAGTGGGTGTAAAAGCCCACTCTTTTTATATTTTGGAAGGAGAAGATTGCGTTTGATTAATCATAGTCTAGTCAATTATCAAATGAGTTTACATATATTAAATTCCCTAAGAGAAATGAAGCTGATTACCGAGGAAGAGTTTGCTGCCATAGATAGAGAGAATCAAAAATCCTTTCAAGCCCAGGAATATCAACGATTGAGTTGATTTATGCGGACACCAATTATATCATGTGACCACAAAAAGAATAGAAAGGAAGGATTATTTTGGCAGCAAAATCTTCAAAGAAAGTTGCGGTAATTCCGGCTAAACCTATTGAGGTTATACAGGGGCTACCGGAAAACTCAAAGAAAAGGGCTTGTGCCTATTGCAGGGTTAGTACTGATAATAGAGATCAAGAAACTAGTTACGAATCACAGGTAACTTATTATACTACCTATATAAAGGATAAGCCTGATTGGATTTTTGTCGATATTTATGCCGATGAAGGGATTTCAGGCACTAGCACTAAGCATAGGGATGAATTTAACCGAATGATTAAGGATTGTATGGAAGGTAAAATAGATATTGTAATCACAAAATCTATTTCGAGATTTGCGAGAAACACTTTGGATTGTTTGCATTATGTAAGAAAATTAAAAGATAAAGGTATTGCAGTGTTCTTTGAAAAGGAGAACATAGATAGCCTTGATTCAAAAGGCGAAGTAATGCTTACTATCCTTAGTTCCCTTGCCCAAGATGAAAGCCGTAATATTTCCGAAAACGTTCAATGGGGAATATCAAGGCAGTTTCAAAATGGCAGAACAATAGTCAATACTACCAGATTCTTAGGCTATGATAAGGATGAAAACGGGGAACTCATAATTAATGAAGAAGAGGCCAAATTGGTTAGGCGTATTTACAGAGAATACCTAGAAGGTAAGAGCTATAATGCTATAGCCAAAGGATTAACAAATGATGGAATAAAGACTGTAACAGGCGGTACTAAATGGTGGGATTCTACAATTACTGGTATACTAACTAACGAGAAATATTATGGCGATTTACTTTTACAAAAGACTATAACTGTTGATTTTCTAAACCATAAAAGGGTTGATAATAAAGGACAGGCAAAGCAATATTTAATAGAAGGAAACCACGAGCCTATTATATCTAAAGAAATATTTGATATGGTGCAGGATGAGAAAGAACGGAGAGCTTTATTAAAAGGTAACCTGGTAGGGGATCGGCATAAATACTCCAGTAAGTATGCCTTCAGTGGAAAGGTCATCTGCGGTGAGTGCGGTAACATTTTTAAGCGAAGAACATGGAACAGCAAAAGTAAGTATAAGAAAATTGTATGGCAATGCAAAACCTACATTGTAGATGGCAAAGAAGCTTGTGATGCCAGGGCTGTGGGTGAACAGGTTTTAATGGATGCTTTTGTCAGGGTATTTAACAGGATTAATGAAAATAAGGAAGATTTTATTAAAACCCTCACCAAGAATATTGAAAAAGTCTTGACAGGGAAAAATGCCAGCAAGGAAATGGAAGCCCTAGATAACCAGATTGAGATTATGAAAAACGACCTTAAGGGACTTATAAAGTTTCAGATACGAAACAATATTGATGACGGAGTTTATAAAGAGGAATATTGGAAATTATCCAATGAGCTTGAGGAACTGCGGAGACAGAAGGCCAAGTTGGAAAAGGAGAATAGTAACAGGGAAGATTATCGACAAAGGGTTAATGAGATTATTGAGGTGCTAAGTAAGCAGGAATTACTAACTGAATTTGATGATAAAATATTTAATGCGTTGGTTGAGAAGATAGAAGTTCTCTCACCAACGCATTTTGTTTTTGTATTGAAAAGTGGGATGAGGGTGGAGGAAATAGAAGGTTAATGCGCTTGCATTTATTTTTATAAAGTGAGTTTTCCAACCTGAGATATGAGGATAAAGTCATCGTCAGAATGGCAATGACTTTATCCTAAAGTTTTTTAGGATTTACTCAATGTTTTTAGATGAAAGCTACCATATAAATATCTAACTGTGAAGGAGGAATGCATGGAGATAAATTGAATACTGATTTAGATGATACTGGCAATTATGATTTTGTTGTTGCAACTATTTTTACACAATGTACAAAGATGTAAATTTTTTTTTAAGTGAGGTGTTTGAAATGGGTTTTATACCGGGTTGTCTAACAGTGTTACTTTTATTATTTGTGTTGTCGTTATTCATGACTTATCCGATTCCGGCGAGTATTATTACGGTGGTTTTAGTTATCCTGGGTATTGTTATCAATAATAATAATAAGGAAGAGAGAGAAAAACAGCTAAGATTACAAAACGAGTCTAAAGAAAGAGCCATACAAGCATATAACGATATTAAAGCAAATATTTCTATTCCCGAAAATGCTTTAAAAGTCAATTATAAGAGCGGATATGCAAAGTTATTGGGTACTGAGAATTATATGTGGTTAGAAAATAATAATCTATGTTTTTTTCCTGCTTCTTCGCCAAACAATGATTCACCAAGTAATATTGAGAAGATTATTTTATTCAAAATTCCGGTTCACAAAATCGAGTATTATGCAACTAGGGGTGAAGTAATACATGAAAATAAAATCACTGGTGGGGGCGGTGGCGGTAGTTCGATAGGCGGTGCTGTAGTTGGCGGTGTAATCGCTGGTGGGGCAGGTGCCGTTGTCGGCAGTAGAAAAAAGGCAGACCCAATAGAATCTAAACTGGTTACTCATGATACGAGAGAGACTTTTATTAACTTCTTTGACGACGAGAACAAAAAGCACTCATTGTTCTTTGGCTTCAAGGATTATAGTATGTTCAACGAACTGCTACCTGAGAAAGCATTTGAAATTGTAAATACAATTAAAACAAATAATATTTTAAATAAGGTTATCAATGAGAACAGAACTATAAATATTACAGAACAAATTAGAGAACTTGCCAAACTTAAAGATGAAGGAATTTTAACAGAAGAGGAGTTTTCAGAAAAGAAAAAAGCATTATTAGAGAAGATTGATTGATGGTGCTTATTGTTGAAGTTACTGATAGTATGTTCGGGGAAATAAAAGTAGAATGAAAAATTTGCCCAAATTATAATTCTGTCGGATATATTTGGAATAAGAATGACTAGAAAGAAGGGCTTTTGAATTGAACATTTTAAAGGTTTTAATCGGGGTTTTATTATGTATTAATTTAATTGGCTGTTCTTCGGAAGCGGAAAAAGGGAACCAACAAACTGCTCTAATGAAGGCTATACAAGAGGAAGATGTTAATAGTATAAAAAAATTGATAGACAAGGAAAGTAATATTAATGCTAAAGATAATCAGGGGAAAACAGCATTAATGCATTACATTATGAGAACAAATAAATATGTATCAAATAATCGTTATGTTGCAAATGTTAACCCTCAATTTATTAATATAGAAATCTTGCGGAGTCTTTTTAGTAAAGATGCAGATCCAAACATAAAAGACAATGATGGGAAAACTGTTTTATGGTATTCATTAGATAATCCCTTTTTTGAAGAGATATTAAATAAGTCAGACCCTAATATTATTGACAATATAGGAAAAACCGTATTGTTTAAAGAAGTTGAAAAAGCTGGTTCGGAAAAGGTAATAAGTTTATTGTTAGCAAAGGGTTTAGATGTAAATATTCAAGATAATCAAGGAAAAACAGCTTTAATGTATGCCATTTTATCGTTAGAGGAAAGAAAGAAAAAGAGTATAGAGGACGGGGAAAAAAATAATGGTATGTTGATGTACCCAACAATGTCAGAATCGGCTGTTGCAGGTGAAATTGAAAGAACAGTAAATTTGTTATTGAAAAATCATGCAAATCCAAATCTACAAGATAAAGATGGTAAAACAGCGTTAATGTATGTTAGTAACTACCCATCAGAAAGTTCAATAGCAACTGTAAGTAAAGTGCTTTTAAGGTATGGTGCTAACCCAAACATAAAGGACAAAGACGGGCATACTGCAAACTATTATTATGAAGAAGGTAAAAAGATAAGAATTGAAATTGCACAGACTGAAGCCCAACAGGAACAACAGATATTTAGGGATAATGCAGATAAGCATAACAATACTTCATATAGTTCTCCCAAGATAGGAATGACAATGCAAGAAGTATTAGATTCCACTTGGGGCAAACCTAAGAAGATTAATAAAACAACTACCGCTAATGGTACAAGCGAACAATGGGTTTATCCTTCATTGGGATATGTATATTTTGATAACGGATATGTAACTGCTATTCAGGAAGAGAAATAAATTGTAGCTTCCAATAAAAAATTATTATTTTAAATTATATTCTTTTTACCATCTCAACACATGTGGAGTGCGTGGTAAGGATAGAAAGGAAAAACAGTTAGAGCCTTGAAAAATCAAGGTTCTTTTGTTTTCAAAGCAGTTTTTTTTTGAATTTCCACTATAATTAGATTATTATATTTTAATTAATTTTTATAATTGCTTCTATACGAAAGGAGAGTCCCATGCAAGGAGAATATTTATTTAGAGCTTTAAGTAAAAAGGATTTGGACAATTATGGAGGAGGAAAAAATATTGAATGTAAGTCTTCTGTTAAAAATTATAGTTTTGATGTAGCAATCAAAGATGCTAAAGTACAGGTTGCAAGCGGTTCAACAATAGATACTTCATGGATCTCTACTTCAAAGGATTTTTTTACATGTTCTGAAGAATATTCGATTCCTCAAATGGGGGGATTTAATAATGCTAAATGTCGTAGACGAATAGCTATTATTAGCCGTAATGACGAAATTGGTACAACTAATCAATATAAATTTAATAATATTAATTGTACTTATATTAAAAGTAATGAATATGTTTTAGATTTAGGAGACTGGAGTAGTATCATTTTAGTTGAGTCAACAAACTCGTAAAACTGGGGATAATTCCTAATAACACAAGGAGGATATCCAGATGCGAGTTTATGACAAAGAATTCAAAGAAGAAGCCGTTAAATTGTCCCATGAAATAGGTAATAAGGCCGCCGCGGAACAATTGGGAATACCCGTAACCACCTTATAC